>NZ_JBFBAO010000305.1:0-8814 GCF_040682255.1 Micromonospora sp. NPDC051296
CCTCCACGGCTTCCTTGGCAGTGGAGGTCCTGGTCAGGGTCTCGATCAGGTCGGCGGCGGCGCGAGCCGTCGCGTAGCGCCCCGAGTCCCGGTCGAGCCGCAGCCGGTCGGCGTGCTGATCGAGCCGCTCCACCAGGGTGTGCGCCGCCTCCCGCCGCCGCGACGCCGCGGTGACCAAGTCCCGACCGAAGATCGCGACCAGTCGACCGCGACGCAGGGCGAGTGGCTGGAAACCGAAGATCGCTTCCGTACGAGAGAGGGCGCGTCCCCAATCCTCCTCGCTGGGTAGGCTCTCCTCGCGTAGGGCGTGGTTCTCCGTCAGCCTGCCAAGGTCCGGCGCCGGCGTCACCTGGCTGCCGTACAGGTAGAAGGCCCGGTCCGTCTGCTCGGCAAAGGTCGCCACGACGAGATGCGCGACGATCGGGTCGAGACCTTGACGCTTGGGTTGGTCGATCCAGCCCAGCAGGTCAGCCACCCGCAGCTCGCCCGTAATGCCCTCGCTGGCCGCCTTCTGCTGGAAGTGCTGGACCCACTCCCCCTCGATGACGAACGCCGCCTCGTGCATGGTGCCGAGCCGCAGCGGGTTGGCGATCCGCCGCATGGTCTGCCGGTGTGCCCGGTCCACCTCGACGCGTCCCTCCGGGGACTCGACCGCACGCCGGACGTGATCGAGCACGACTTTGACGTCCGCAAGCCGCACCAGGTCGCCCTTGCGGTCCGGGTCGAAGTCCGGATGTGCCGGGTACTGGAGGCTGAGCATCTGGTCGCCGATGCTGCGTAGCGCGTCATCGAACGTCGCACCCATCGGCAGCTTCGGCTCCAGCGCGCGGGTCAGCGACTGCAGATGATCGTCGAAGCCGAGCTGCACGTCGGTCGGCTGCTTCGCGGCCAATCCGTACGCCTGGCGCAGCACGCCCTGCATCTTGGCCAGCAGGGCGCTGCGCTGGTTGGTGAGCGCGGCATGAGCACGCCGCCGGTCGTCGGGGTTGAGGTGCTCCGCATGGCTGTCGAAGCGCTGCCCCTCGAGCAACTTGTCGATGATGACGAGCTTGCCCAGCTCATTGCGGCGTTCGACAGTCAACGCGGCAGGAATCCAACAAACCGTTTGGGCGGTGGTCCGGCTCAGCAGGTCCTGCACCCGCTGCCGGTCGTCTGCCGGCCCGTGACTGCCGTCGTCGAAGGGATAATCGATGATCATGCGCCACCCGCCGGTGTCGGCAGGGTAGAACGCGTCGTCCCGGATGTCGTTGCGGTCACGGACGTTGCCGTAGACCAGTTCGACGGTCCGACGGCTGCCCCGCCAGGTCAGTCCGGCCTCGGCGAAGAACGAGTCGCTCCACGGCACGCCGAGCTGCCGCCAGAGCAGTCGCTGCACGATGTGCTTACGGGCACCCTCGTTGTCGTAGTGCTTGGCGGTGGCGAGGACGCTGTCCACGTCGACGCCGACCAGTTCCAGCGACACCACGGGGTCGTCGCCCTCACCGATGCGGATCTCGGCGAACTGGCCTGCCCAGTCGGCGAGTTTCCGCGAAACCTGCGCGACCTCGCCACCCGGAATCGGGCTGGTGATGCTGCCGTGGTTGAGTGCGGAGAGACGGCGAGCGGTGAGGTTACGCAGTGCGGGCACGCTCGGCGCCAGGGCGGCGAGCAGCAGAGTCTTGATCAGCCGGTCGTCGCCGATGAAGGCCCGCACCCTGCCGACCATCTCGGCCGCCGGCGGCTCGCCGCGCCGGACCGCCTCGAGGTCGTCCTCGGTGAGGGCGTACTGGCCGAGCAGGTGTGGACGCAGCTTCACGTCGTACAGCTTCTGGGCCATCTCGAACTCGGCCTTGAGCTTCTCGGTGAAGGGCTGGTCCCCACCGCTGCTGATCACATCGTAAAGGTCGCCGAGCGGGACGAGCTGACCAAGGCGCAGCGTCTCACGGCGGTCCACCAGGAGTTGTCGCATGAGCTTCAGCGCGGTGCGGGAGCGCTGCAGCGCGCTGGAGACGTGCACCAGGGTCGAGACGAAGGCCGGGCTGAACGGATACGTCGACCGGAACGCATCGATGTCGGCGCCACTGCCCGATTCGGTACCGAGCAGGGTGTCGAAGACCTCCCGGCGTACCTTGGTGGTGGCATCGAAGGCGCGAGAGATGGCCTCGGCGGCCGGGGTGTCGCGGGGCTTGAGCAGGCGGCGTCGGGCGATCTCCGGGAGGTTGCGGTCCTCCAACTTGATCACGTCGAACCGGCCGCTGGCCAGGTTGAGGGTGTCCTGGTAGCTCAGCTCGTTCGCGCCCACCACCTCCTCGCCGACGAGTTCGCGCAGGTCACGCTGCCGGGCGATGAAGCTGACGATCGGAATGGGCCGCCGGGTGTCGCCACCTTCAACGAAGTTGGTGATCTTCTGGATCTCCCGGGAGACGAACTGCTGGTCGCCGATGGAGTTGGCCAACCAGAGAATCAGCTCGTCGAGGAAGAGGATCAGCCCGTTGTAACCGAGTTCCTTGGCGTGCCGGCTGATCTCGGTGAGGCCCCTGTCGAGTGAGACGAACGCCTCGGCGTCCTCCCGGGCGTTGCTGAAGAAGCCCTTGTTCCAGCTGGTCAGCAGGTCGTTGACGAGCTTGCGCCGCAGTTCGTCGGGGTACGCGCCGGCGAACGCCGCGTCCAGCCGCTCCGGCGTCCAGAAAGTCTCGCTCTCGCCCCACTCGTCCTCGACGTCGCCGCCGGGCAGCCCGCCGATGAACTGGGCATCGCCGATCTTCTCCCGCAGCGAGGCGGCCTGTTCGAGCAGTGCGTCGGTACGGTGCACCGCCGGGATCGGCGCGTCGGGATGCAGCACGCGTACCCGGTCGACGTAGCCGCCGAGGACCCGCTGCTCCAGGGAGCGGGCGTCGAGCAGGTGGTACGGGACGAGCAGAAACTTGCGACCGTCCAGCCAGACGCTGTGCTTTGCGACCAGCGGCGCCAACTCGTCCCGCCCACGGGCGGCCGGCTCACCGCGCAGCAGCGCGTGCAGCACTCCCATGAAGTGCGACTTGCCGGAGCCGAAGGAGCCGTGCAGATAGGCAGCCTTGGACGCGTGTCCCTCCACCGCAGAGCGGATCAGACCGAGCGCTTCGTCGAAGTTCCCCAGCAGGCGATCCGTGACGACATAGTCACGGAGAGTGGCGTCGGCGTCGGCGACGCTGTCGGCGAGCTTGAGCACGAAGTCGCTCGTACTCGTCCGCTCCGGAATGTCGATGACGTCTCGTAGCAACAGCGCGGCGGTGGGCGAGGACATGTCGCCTACCGTACCGACCAACGCCACGCGCATACCGGCAGGCGCGAGGCTGGACGCACGATGAATCCTATCGGCCGATCCGACGTGGTCCTCACGTCGACGATCAATCGTTGCTCCAGCCTTTCTCGAAACTCAGACTTGCGGGTGCGCGTCCTCGATTCGGCCGGCTTTGACATATGCCAGCAACTCGGCCTGGTCGGTTCCGGCCAACGCCGCGAACGCGCCGTAGGCGACGCTGCGCGCGTACGGTGTCTCCGCCGCCAGCAGGCCGATGATGGCGGCCCAAGCGAGCGAGACGAGGTGGAACGCGCGATCTTCACGCAGCGCGCTCAGCCTGCTCAACTCGCCCAGCCTGGTGGCCGCGTCGTCGTCACTCTTGGCCCGGTCGATGAGTTCGAAGACGGCCTTGCCCCGGTACGGTCCGCCTCCCTTGGCCAGTCCCGCCAACTCCGCGTTACGCATCTGGCGCACCGGCGGTGGCGTGATGTTCGGCGGTTGTGGCACGGTCATGGGGGTTCTTCTCCAAATATCTTCGCGTACTCTTCACGGATCAGCTGGTTGAGGCGTTCGACGGACTCCCGGTCCCCGATGGAATCCGCGTACCTGATCTCCTGTTGATACGCGCGCACCTCGTTCTCGTAGCGCACCGCCGGGTCTTCGAACCAGCCTCTCATCCCGACCCAGCCTGCAGTCTGATCCTCACGGAGGTGCTGCATCTCGTGCAACAGCGCGCCATACGAGGCATCGGGGTCGAGAATCAGATGCCCAGGTCGACCCGGTGACGGGCTCGGCCCGTACGCCAGCCCGCCCTCGCGGAAGGTGATCTCGACACCCAGTTCCCGCGCCTCCTGGATCGCGGCGTCCCACTGTTCCGGATGGGTCTCGCGGGCTGCGCCCCACTTGCGGAGCGGGTCCGCGTCCGAGTGGAGCAGGTGCGTCTGTCGGGTAGGTGCCGACGGCGGCGGCGGGCTGCGGTCAACGAGGCGGCGAAGGGTGGCCTGCAACTCTGCCACGAGTCCGCCGAGGCGACGCAGAATCGGCGCCAGCCGGCGCAGACTGGTGACCAACCCGTGCAACAGTCGGGTGATGCGAGCCACCCATTTTGCAGCGAGGGTGGTGACCTGGGTGATGACCCACGGGGTGGCGACTCCCAGCGTGACCCCGGCCTCGGCGAGCCACACCCACAGCCGTACGGCCAGCACGGAGACGAACTCGGCGATGAGATCACGAACGAGTCCCCGGACCATCGCGACGAGCAGTCCGGCACCGGTGGTGATCTCGGACATGGCGTGACTGGCCCGGGCGAGAGCGTCGAGTACGGCTTGCTGTTCCTGACTGTGCCGGCGATAGGCATCGGAGGCGGAGCCCGTCCAGCCGGCCACCTGTCGGCTGACGGCGTCGCCAAGAGTGACACGGGAGTCGTTGATGGAACCGGTCACGTTACGCCAGGTCTGGGCGTAGGCGGCGATCTGATCAGGGTCGCCGGCCAGTTCGTCGAGCGCGTCGGAAAGCGGCTTGACGTGCTCGATCAGCCACCCCACGCCCCAGGCCACGAGCTGGCCGAGGGGATCGGTGACGAAGGCAAGAGCGTCCATGGAGACGGCGAAGCCGCCGATCGCCGTGTCGATCCAACCGCCTCCGGCGTAGCTCGCCAACAGGCCGTCGATGTCTTCGGCGATGAACACACCGCTGAAGGCGGTGGTGCTGTCCTGGCGGGGCGCGATGAGCGGGTTAGCCGGCTGGCTCACCGCTCGGCACCAAGCCCGAAGAGCCCCGCCACATCCTGGTCACCGCTCTCGTAATGTCTCGCGACGGTCCGCACGTCGTCCGCCGTACGCTGCAGCGCGTCGGCGGCTTCGTTCAGCGCGTTCACGGTGGCCCGTTGTACCGGGTCCAGCAAGCTGGGGATGAGCTGACACAACCGCCCGTACGCATGCCGGCCCAGTTGCACCGATCCCGCTGCGCGCCGGCACTGGTCGACCATCTCGGCGACCTCGTCGACACTGCCGGCGTGCCTGCGCAGCGCCTGGCTGTCGACGTCGAATCCCGGCTCACCAGCCACCGCGCTCCCGCCGGAAGTCGTCACGCCGCCCTTCTTCACGGTCGTCGTCCAGCTCGGGGAAACGCTCGGCGAAACTGGCCACCACCGCCCGCGCCGTTTCGGAGCCGGTGCCGACGGTCTGTGCGGCGATCTCGGCCACCGCCTCGGCGAGCCGACCTTGCGCTCGACGCATCGTCGCCATGATCTCCGTCGCGATCCTCGCCGCCGGCCAGTTCGACAACCGCTCGTCAAGACGCAGATCGGTGACGATCCCGGAGCCGGCCACCGTCACCTCGACCGCGCCGTCGGCGCCGGTGGCCGAGACCGACAAGTCAGCGACCCGCTGCGACATCACCTGTGCCTGCGCGGCCCGCTCCGACATCGACGCCGCCCACGATCTGGTCCACTCTTCAGCCGAGTCTGCCGTCGCATCGAATGCATCCATCAGCGCCGCTCCCCCATCGGGTCACCATAGCCAGGGGGCGCACCCGAACCTAGCTTTGTGTCATATCTCGGCACTCACCGCGACCTGGCCTCGAGAGGTATGTCCTGGCCACTCTGACCAGAGCAGTGACGGTAGTGCCAATGGCGGCGGCCGCTGCCGTCGCCGCTACCTCCCCGCCGACCAGCCCGATGGCCAACAATGCGACCATGGCCGTCACGCACACGACCGAAACACGGTTCACAATCGATTCTCGCTGCGGGTCCCTGCCGGCTGTCCCCACCTCGCGCATCGCTACCTCCCACGCCTACGCCTTGTTTGTAGGACAGCAGGTACGAGCGCCCATAGCTCCTCCGCGTGCACGGCATGAAAGATGTTTGCGTGACATGAGATTCACGGCGGACACTTGTGATGAGCTTCGACGTGGGAGGCAGCCGTGGGCGTCGAGCGCCGGTGGACCGAGCTGCCTGAGACCAGGCAGGCGGCGGCCGTTGGCGACTACGGCTCGCTCCTGCGGGTGGCGCGGACTGCAGCGCGGCTGACTCTGACGGAAGCCGGCGAGCGTTGCGGCTACTCGGCAGCGACCCTGTCCCGCATTGAGCGAGGGAGGCAGCGGCTGACGGATGTCACTGTGCTGCGACGGCTGGCGGCGGCCTTCGACATCCCGGCGGAGCTTTTCGGACTCGCGGAGACAGAGGCCACCGGATCCCGTCAATCGCTCAGCCCAATCGGTAGGGTGCTCGGTGAAGGAGCGTACCCGGAGGTTGGAGACGATCCGTTGCGACGGCGTGACGTGCTCGGCGGGATGGCCGGCCTGGTCGGCTCGGCTCTCATGGCCGATTCGCAAGCCTTGGCCGCACCACCGCCCCGGGTGGTCGCCAGCCTCGAAGACGTTCTCCTCGGCACCGTCGTGCCCCCGGGCCCGGTCGATCCAGCTCAGCTCCGGGGCACCCTCGCCCGAGCCTGGTCGGACTTCCGCGCGTGCCGCTATGCCAGGTTGTCGGCCAGGCTGCCGCAACTGGTCGCCGATGCAACGGCCCACCACTCGACGGTGACTGGTGGGCGACGATCGTCGGCAGCGGCGACGCTGGCCCGGACGTACCAACTGACCACCCAGGTGCTGCTCAAACTTCATGAGGACGCGATGGCCTGGTCCGCGATGGACCGTGCCAACCAGGCGGCCCGAGAGTCCGAGGACCCGTTGCTGTACGCCGAGACAGCACGCATCTCAGCAATTGTGCTGCGGCGCACCCGCCACGGTCAGCGGGCCCAGCAGACGCTGCTCAGCGCGGCGCAGTCTCTCGACGGCTACACCAAGCTCACCTGCACTGCCGAGGTCACGATGTACGGGAGGCTGCTGGCGACGGCCGCGTACACGGCGGCGCTCGCAGACCAGCGGGCCACCGCGTGGGAGCTGCTGCACGAGGCCGACGAGGCGGGCCGCAGATGTGGATCCGGTGAAGAGTTCGCCGGGGTCGACGTGGCGCTCTACCGGATCGGTGTCGCCAGGGTGCTCGGTGACTACGGCGCGGCGGTGGAGTACGCGCGTGCGCTGCGCCCCGAACAGTTAGGCAACGTCGAACGGCGCGCCCGCTACTGGGAGGACTACGCCCTGGCGCTGCACGGCCGTGGAGCGCATCGGGAGGCGTACCGCGCGCTGCTCTGTGCCGAGCGGATCGCGCCGCAGGAGGTCCGTTACCGGCCATGGGCTCAGCAACTCACCACCGCCCTGCTCGCCGCAGATCGCCGCGGCACCCTGCCCGACCTGCGCGGCTTCGCCACCCGCATCGGCGTGGCACGCTGAGCGTCAGCATGGGAGGGCTTCCGTAGGCGGTCGACACCTGCTCAGGCTTCCTCGTCGTTCTCGCGCCAACGGTGCGCTCGCTCGGCGATCTGGTTGGAGAGCTTGCCCGTCGCCGTCCTGGCCCAGTCGAAGGTGTCGCTACCGAAACGTCTGGCGACGTCGACGCCGTCTGCCCCGGTCTCCAACGCCTTGTCCCGCACCTCCATGGCCGCGTCCGCCCACCGTCTCGCCTCCGACGACTGTCGCTCCCCCTCGATCCCGAGCCGCCCCTGAAAGTCGACGATGGCGGTCGAGACGTGGTTGCTCGACTGCACCACCGCCGGTGCGTCGAACGGATGCATCAGCACCTTGGTGTTGGCCGTGCCAGCAGCCGCGTCCATGCGGGCCATCAGGCGCTCGGTGCACCTGGCGATGAGGTCCAACCGGTTCTTCCGGGCAGTCTTCAGGCCGAGGCGATGGTCGTCCAGCTCGCCCGGAGACACCTCCAGCACCCGGTCGAGTTCGAGCACGGCGATCGCATCCTGTAGCTGGAAGCAGCGTGCCAGGACAGCCAGCCACTCCTGAACCTTGGACTCCGCTTCCCTGGCCGCCTTGGCGACATCACCGATGCTGCTCTTACGCTCCAGCTTCTCCGCGAGTGCGTCGAGCTGACGCAGCGCGTACGCCTGGGTGTCCGCGATCGTCGTCGGCGCGGTCTGCACCTTCGACCAGGTCACCTCGGAGACCCGCCCCACCTGCTGCCGGATGGTCATGGCCTCTTCGATGACGAAGCCCACCCCGACCATCTCCGCCAGCACGGCGTCCTTCTGGGCGCGCAACACGTCGTCGACCTTCTCGTCGATCACGGCGAGATAGTCGGTGATCTCCTCCATGGCCTGTTGCATCGCCAACTGCGCCATGAGTCCCGCCGCACCCGACAGGAGCGCAGGGTTGGACATGAACGCTCCGGGGCCGCCCTTCACAAACTGGAGGTTCTTGGCGAACTCGCCGTTGGGCGCCCGCAGCGTGGCATGGAGGTTGCCGGAGGTCGAGTTCGTGACCATCGGGAGCTTCGACGCGGCCCGCGCGGACTCCTCGGTCAGCTTCATCCAGCGGCCGGAGTGGGCGGCGTACTCGGCACCTGCCTGTGCGGCCCCCGCAGCCCGACCGAAGAAGGGTCCGAGCCGGTGCAGCCCGAGATCCTTCAACGGCAGCCCCTCGGAGACGAGGAAGCGTTCGACAGCCACTGGATCGCCGATGACGGCCAACCCGTCGCCGTCACTGAT
>NZ_JBFBAO010000306.1:0-8796 GCF_040682255.1 Micromonospora sp. NPDC051296
CGGCGGCGAGCTTGCCGGAGATGAGCACCATCGGGACGCCGACGCCGGGCTGGGTGCCCGAGCCGACGAAGACCACGTTGGCCAGTGACCGGTGCAGGTTCGACGGCCGGAACGGGCCCGTCTGGAACAGGGTGTGCGCGGAGGCGAAGGGTGTGCCGGCCGCCATGCCCTGCTCCGCCCACTCGGCGGGGGTGACCGCCCGGAGCACCTCGACCCCCGCGCCGAAGCCGGCGTAGCCACGGCCCTCGAGGGTGGAAACCAGGCGGTCGGTGTAGCGGGCGGTCAGGTCGCCGCGCCAGTCGAACGGTGCCCGGTCGAGGTTGGGCACCGGAGCGAGCACGTAGTAGGTGTGCCGGCCGGCGGGTGCCACCGCCGGGTCTGTCCGGCTCGGGTTGGTGACCAGCAGGGACGGGTCGCTCATCAGCTCGCCACGCCGGATGACCTCGTCGAAGGTGCCCTTCCACGACCGTCCGAAGTGAATGTTGTGGTGAGCGATCCGGCCATACCCCTGGCTTGAGCCGACGTGCAGGACGACGCACGACGGCGAGTAGGTCAGCCGGCGCTGACGGGTCGGCGGAAGCAGGTCGCGGTAGGCCACCGGCAGGTCGGGGTTGAGCACCACCGCGTCGGCCGGGACGAACTCGCCGTCTGCGGTCAGCACCCCGGTGGCCCGACCGTTTGCGGTCTCCACCCGGGTCACCGTGGTGCCGTACCGGATCCGTACGCCGTGCTTCTCGGCGGCACCGGCCAGGCCCCGGGAGACCGCGTGGATGCCGCCGCGCGGGAAGTAGACCCCCTGCACCGAGTCGAGGTACGCGATGACCGCGTAGATGGCCAGCGCGTCGTGTGGCGCGAGACCGGCGTACATCGCCTGGAAGGAGAAGATCCGTCGGGTGCGCGGGTCCCGGAAGAACTGGTCGATCTTGGTTTGGAGCCGCCGGAACGCCCCGGTGGCCACCAGCCGGAGCAGGTTGGCGGTGAGTAGGTCGGTGGGCGCGTCGAGGTTGCGCTCGATGAAGTCGGCCCGCTCCAGCCGCCAAAGGTTGCGCGCGAAGTCGACGAACCGCAGGTAGCCGTCGGCCTCCCGGGGCCCGCAGACCCGGGAGATCTCCGCCGCCATCCGGGCGGTGTCGGTGATCACGTCGAGCGTGGACCCGTCCGGATAGTGGGCGCGGTAGGCCGGGGCGAGCGGGATCAGGTCGAGCCAGTCGGACAGCTCCTCACCGACCGCGGCGAGCGCCTCGGCGATGAGGTCGGGCATGGTGAGCACGGTCGGGCCGGTGTCGAACTCGTATCCGTCGACGCTGAGCCGGCCGGCCCGCCCCCCCGGCACCGGCTCGCGTTCCAGCACGGTCACCTGCCGCCCGCTGCCGGCCAGGTGCAGCGCGCAGGCCAGGCCGCCGAGGCCGGCCCCGACGACCACCACCCGATCGGTATGCCCGTCAACGGTCCGCACCGGCAACCACCTCTCGCCCCGAGGTTTCCCGGCCGTCAAGCGGTGCGCCCATCAGGCCCGCCGGTGGGTGGCCGTGGTGGCGAGACCGACCAGCGCGGTGCGCGCGGTCTCGTCGACGGCTACGGCGGCCAGCGCGGCCAGCGCGTCCTCGACCCGCTCGTCGATCATCCGCTCGATCCGGTCGACCGCGCCGGTGTCGACCACCACCTCGGCCAGCCGGGCGATCTCCGGGGCGTCGGCGCGGGTGTCGGCGCCGTCGAGCGCCCGGCGCTGGGCCGGGGTGGCCAGCTCTCGGGCCAGCATGAGTAGCGCGGTCGGCTTGCCGGTGCGCAGGTCGTCGCCGGCCGGCTTGCCGGTGGTGGTCGGGTCGCCGTAGACGCCGAGCAGGTCGTCGCGGAGCTGGAACGCCTCGCCGACGGAGAGGCCGTAGTGGGTGTACGCGGCGATCAGCGGGGCGTCGTGGTCGACGCCGGCCAGGCTGGCGCCGAACAGCAGTGGCCGCTGGACGGTGTAGCTGGCGGTCTTGTAGCGGGCCACCCGCAGCGCCCGGTCGACCGACCAGTTCGCCGGGTCGGCCTCGCCGAGGATGTCGAGGTACTGCCCGGCGACCGTCTCCACCCGCATCTGGTCGTAGCCGCGCCGCACCTCCAGCAGCCGGCTCGGGGACAGCGCGGTGCGGGCCAGCAACTGGTCGGCCCAGACCATGCAGAGGTCGCCGATCAGCACCGCGACCGCCTCGCCGAAGCGGCCGGAGTCGCCGCTGCGTCCGGCGGCGGCGTGTTGTGCGGCCACCGCCACGTGCGCGGTCGGCCGGCCCCGGCGGGTGGCGGAGGAGTCCATCACGTCGTCGTGGACGAGCGCGAACGTGTGCAGCAGCTCCAACGTGGCCAGTGCGGGCAGCACCGGGGTGAAGGGTTCGTCCCCGCCGACCGCCCCGCGCCATCCCCAGTAGGCGAACGTTGGGCGGACCCGTTTTCCGCCGGCAAGGACACAGTCGCGCGCGGTGGCGGCGAAGGAGCCCATCGCCGCGTCGATTTCGGTCAGTGTGTCGACCTCGGCGGCTAGGAACTCGGACAGGGTCTTGTCGACGGACATGACGAAGTCGCGGGTGTATTCGGCCAGCACGGCCCGGATCGGCTCGTCTGCACCGACCGGCTGCTCAGGCACCACGCGAAGGAGGTTACCTGCTAGCGGGTCGTTGGCCATGTCGCCGAGCGTACCCTAAGGTTTCAAGTTGCGTCGATTGGTGCGTCGATATCGAGGAGGGTTGGTGGACCTGGACCTCACCGCTGCCTACGACCGGTGCCGTGAGCTGCACAGACGTCATGGCCGCACCTACTATCTCGCCACTCGTCTGCTGCCCGCATGGAAACGGCGGCATGTCCACGCCCTCTACGGATTCACCCGGTACGCAGACGAGATCGTCGACCGGACGGAGGCGCTGCCGCCGGCCGCGCGCGCGGCCCGGCTCGACGACTGGGGCGGGCGGTTCGTCGCCGGGCTGCACGGCGAGCGGGTCGACGACCCGCTGCTGCCGGCGGTGCTGCACACCATCGCCGTCTTCGATCTGGACCGGGAGGACTTCGCCGCGTTCCTCAAGAGCATGGCGATGGACCTGACCGTGGCGTCGTACCGAAGCTACGGTCACCTGCTGGACTACATGGAGGGTTCGGCCGCGGTCATCGGCACCATGATGCTGCCCATCCTCGGCAGCTCCGACCTGGCGGCGGCCCGCGAGCCGGCCCGCCAACTCGGCTTCGCGTTCCAGCTCACCAACTTCATCCGGGACGTGGCCGAGGACCTGGACCGGGGCCGGACGTACCTGCCGGACGAGGACCTGGCCGCCTTCGGGGTGACCCGGGACGACCTGGCAGGCTGCCGGGCCGCCGGCCGGGCCACCGAACCGGTACGCGAGCTGATCCGGTACGAGGTGACCCGCGCCCGGGCGCACTACGCCGCCGCCGCACCCGGGGTGGTCCTGCTCGACCCCGCCTCGCAGTCCTGCATCCGCACCGCGTACGCGCTCTACGGTGGGATCCTCGACGTGGTGGCCGCCCAGGACTACGACGTGTTCGCCCGGCGGGCCACCGTGCCGCAGCGGCGACGGATCGCGGTGGCCGGCCGCGCCCTGCTCACCCCGACCGGTACGCCGGTCACCGTGCCCGGGCCGACCGTGCGATGACCGGGCGTACCGCGGTCGTGCTGTTCACCCGCGACCTGCGGGTGCACGACCACCCCGCGCTGGCCACCAGCTGCGCGGCCTTCGACCGGGTGGTGCCGCTGTACGTGCTGGACCCGGCGCTGGCCGGGCTGTCGCCCAACCGCACCCGGTTCCTGCACCAGTGCCTCGCCGCGCTCCGGGCCGAGCTGCGCGGGCTCGGCGGCGACCTGGTGCTCCGGCATGGCGATCCGGTGGCCGAGACCATCCGGCTGGCCGGCGAGGTGGGCGCCGAGGGCGTCGCGCTCAGCGCCGACGTCTCCCGGTACGCCGAGCGCCGAGCCCGGCGGTTGCGCGCCGAGTGCGAGCGGCATCGGCTGCACCTGCGGTTCTTTCCCGGGCTGACGGTGGTCGAGCCGGGGGAGGTGACGCCGGGCGGTGGCGACCACTACCGGGTGTTCGGCCCGTACCACCGGGCCTGGAGCGGGCAGCGGTGGCGGGACGAGCTGGCCGCGCCATCGCGGGTGGTGCTGCCGGACCGGGTGCCGGTCGGGCGCCTGCCGGCGCTGCCGGCCGGTGACTCCCCGGACGCCGTCGTCGGTGGGGAGGTGGCGGCACGGCGCCGGCTGGACCGCTGGCTGCCCACCCTGCGGCACTACGACGACCTGCACGACGATCTGGCCGGCGACGGCACCTCACGGCTCAGCCCGTACCTGCGCTTCGGCTGCCTGTCGCCGTTGACGGTGGCGAACCGGGCCGGCGACCGGGGCTCGCCGTTCGTCCGGCAGGTCTGCTGGCGGGACTTCTACCACCAGGTCACTGCCGCTTTCCCGGACGTCTCCAGCAAGGCGTACCGGCGCGGCGCGGCGGATCACTGGCGGTACGACGCCGACGCGCTGAGCGGTTGGGCGGAGGGACGCACGGGCGTGCCGATCGTGGACGCCGGCATGCGGCAACTGCGGGCGCAGGGCTGGCTGCACAATCGGGCTCGCCTGATCACCGCCGGCTACCTGACGAAGACGCTCGGGCTGGACTGGCGCGACGGGCTGGCGGTCTACTTCCGGTGGCTGCTCGACGGCGACGTGGCCAACAACTCCGGCAACTGGCAGTGGGTCGCCGGCACCGGCAACGACACCAAGCCGTACCGGGGGTTCAACCCGATCCGGCAGGCCGAACGGTACGACCCCGACGGCGGGTACGTCCGACGGTGGGTGCCCGAGCTGGCCGCGGTGGCCGGGAAGGCGGTGCACCAGCCGTGGCGGCTGCCGGATGCCGTCCGTCGCACCCTCGACTATCCGCCACCGGCGGCGATGCCCGGAGCGGTCCCGGTCTGGCTGCGTTGAGGTCTTTCCGCGTGGCCGGGTGGCCGGCGACCGGGTGGTGCGGAATGCTGGCGGGCATGGCGGAGCCGGAACTGGTGGACGTGGTCGTGCTCGGGCTCGGGGTCGGCGGTGAGGAGGTCGCCGGGCGGCTCGCCGAGGCCGGGCTCACCGTGGTCGGCGTCGAGCGGAATCTGGTCGGCGGGGAGTGTCCGTACTGGGGATGCATCCCGAGCAAGATGATGATCCGGGCGGCGAACGCGATCGCCGAGGCGCGCCGGGTCGACGGGCTGGCCGGCACGGTCCAGGTCCGCCCCGACTGGGCGCCGGTGGCGAAGCGGATCCGCGACGAGGCCACCGATCACTGGGACGACCGGGTGGCGGTGCAGCGGTTCACCGGCAAGGGCGGGCGCTTCGTCCGGGGCAGCGGCCGACTCGACGGGCCGGGTCGGGTCCGCGTCGGCGACCAGGTCTTCCAGGCCCGGCACGGCATCGTGCTGGGCACCGGCACCAGGCCGTCGGTGCCACCGATCGACGGGCTGGTCGACACGCCGTACTGGACGAACCGCGAGGCCATCGAGGTCGAGGAGTTGCCCGAGTCGCTGCTGGTGCTGGGCGGCGGGGCGATCGGGTTGGAGCTGGCGCAGGTGTTCGCCCGCTTCGGCGTACGGGTCACCGTGGTCGAGGCGACGGACCGGGTGCTCGCCGTCGAGGAACCGGAGGCGTCCGAGGTGGCCGCCGCCGCGTTGCGGGCGGACGGAGTGGAGATCCACACCGGGGTCAAGGCCGCCCGGGTCGAGCACGGCGCGGGTCGGTTCACCCTGCGCGGCACCGGCGGCGAGGAGTTCACCGCCGACCAACTGCTGGTGGTGACCGGCCGCCGGGCCCACCTCGACGAGTTGGGGCTGGACACGGTCGGCGTCGACGCGAGCCGGCGGTACCTGCCGGTCGACGACCGGCTGCACGTCACCGACGACATCTGGGCGGTCGGCGACGTGACCGGCGAGGGCGCCTTTACGCACATCGCCATGTACCAGGCGTCCATCGTCGTGGCCGACGTGCTCGACCATATGCGCCGGGCCGACGGTGGGGCGGATGCCAGCGGCACCGCCAGCGTGGTCGGCGGTGCGGTCGGCGCGGCCAGTTCGCTGGCCGCCACCGGGTCGAGCGGCGCGGCCGGGTCGGTGCCCCGCGCCGATTACCGGGCGCTGCCGCGGGTCACCTTCACCGATCCGGAGATCGGCGCGGTCGGCCTCACCGAGCAGCAGGCCCGCGAGCGCGGCATCAACGTGCAGGTCGGCTTCACGCAGCTGTCCTCGTCCACCCGGGGGTGGATCCACAAGACGGACCACGGCGGCTTCATCAAGCTCGTCGCCGACGCCGACCAGGGGGTGCTGATCGGGGCCACCTCGGTCGGCCCGGCCGGTGGCGAGGTGCTGTCTGGGCTGGTGGTGGCCGTGCACGGTGCCGTACCGCTGGCCCAGCTCCGGCACATGATCTACGCGTACCCGACCTTCCATCGGGCCGTCGCCGAGGCGCTGCGCGATCTCGGGTCGTGATCTGACGCAGGACGTCAACCAGCAGCAGATGGCTGTTCAGTTTTTGCAGGCCATGGACGTACGATTGCGGCCGTGACGAAACGGTTGACGGAGGTGGCCCGCAAGGCGGGCGTCAGCGAGGCCACCGTGAGCCGGGTGCTGAACGGCCGCGGGGGCGTGGCCGAGGCGACCCGGACCGCGGTGCTCACCGCCCTGGACGTGCTCGGCTACGAGCGGCCGAGCAAGCTGCGCGGAGAACGTGCCCGGCTGGTGGGACTGGTCCTCCCCGAGTTGCAGAACCCGATCTTCCCGGCGCTCGCCGAGGTGGTAACCGGCTCGCTGGCCCAGCGCGGGTTCACCCCGGCGCTGTGTGCCCGGACCATCGGCGGCGTCTCCGAGTCGGCGTACGTCGAGATGCTGCTGGACCACCAGGTCTCCGGGGTCATCTTCGCCGGCGGGTCGTACGCGCTGGCCGACGCCTCGCACGAGCACTACCGGCGGCTGACCGACCGGGGCCTGCCGGTGGTGCTGGTCAACGCGGGCGTGGACGAGCTCGGCTTCCCCCGGGTCTCCACCGACGACGCGGTGGCGGTGGAGCAGGCGTACGGCCACCTGCGCTCGCTGGGGCACGAGCGGATCGGCCTGGTGCTCGGCCCGGAGGACCACGTGCCGTCGCAGCGCAAGCTGGCCGCGCTGCGCCGGGTCGCGGGCTGGGCCGAGGACACCGAGTGGGTCGAGCGCTCCAGCTTCTCGATGGAGGGGGCCAGGGTCGCGGCGACCAAGCTGGTCGACCGGGGGATCACCGGGATCATCTGCGCCAGTGACGTGCTGGCGCTGGGTGCCATCCGCGCGGTCCGCCGGCTCGGCCGTTCGGTGCCCGACGACGTGTCGGTGGTCGGTTTCGACGACTCCGCGTTCATGACCTGCACCGACCCGCCGCTGACCACGGTACGGCAGCCGATCGAGACCATGGGGCAGGCAGCGGTGGACCTGCTGGTCACCCAGATCGAGGGGGGCGGAGTGCTCACCGACGAGCTGCTTTTCGAGCCCGAACTGGTGGTGCGTGGCTCCACCGCACCCGCCCCAGGCCGCTGACCGGGCCATCCGGGCAGGATCTTTCCCCAAACTGCTTAACGAGGCTCCGGCCGTCGACCGCTGCTCGCGGTCGGCGGCCGTTTCGTTGCCCCAAAAGGGTCGAACCTGCGCGAATCGGCTCGCCTTCATCGGTCTGCCAGCATTTCTCGCGCCTGTGTCGCTTCTTTTCATCATCAAGTCGATACCTTGCCGAAATGAGTCGTCCTCGTTACAGTGACTCCACTCACACCTGGCCTCCGGCTAGTTACCGGGAGTCAGGGCGCATGGCGGATGCAGACCAGTAACAGGGCATCGCGGCGGTGGCGATCACCGCAGATCAGCGAACTTCATGGCGACTCTCGTGTTCCCGAAGGGGTGGACAGATGTCCGTACCGCAGTACCGGAAGGCTGCGGCGTTGGCGCTCGTGGCCGGCCTGGGGCTCAGCCTTACGGCGTGCTCCACGAAGAGCGACGACGCGAGTAACGATGCGAGCGGCAAGGTCACCATCACCGTCGACTGTCAGCCGGTCGGCGCCCAGAAAGAGCTGCTGCAGAACTGGAACGACGATGTCGCCGAGTTCGAGCGGCAGAACACCGACATCGCCATCAAGAGCGTCAGCGTCGGCGAGCAGTGCAACAACCCGCCGGACTTCACCGCCCGCCTCGCCGGCGGCACGGTGACTGACGTGTTCTACGGGTACATGACCGATCTCCAGCAGGTGCTCGACTCCGGTCAGGCGATGGACATCTCCGAGTTCGCCAACGCGGAGACGGTCCCGACCTGGGACAGCGTCGACCCGGCGCTCAAGGAGGTCTTCACCGACGGCGGCAAGCTCTACGCCGTCCCGGTGAAGAATTACTCGATGGGCCTGGTCTACAACAAGGTGCTGTTCCAGCAGGCCGGGCTCGACGTGAACAACCCGCCCAAGACGTGGGCCGAGGTCCGGGACGCCGCCAAGAAGATCTCGGCGCTCGGCAACGGCATCGCCGGCTACGCGGAGTACAGCGCCGGCAACACCGGAGGCTGGCACTTCACCTCCCTGCTCTACTCGCAGGGTGGCCAGATGCTGACCGCGGACGGCAAGAAGGCCGACTTCAACAACGCTATGGGCAAGCAGGTCCTGCAAAACCTCAAGGACATGCGGTACGGCGACAACAGCATGGGCGACCGTCAGTTGCTGCAGTGGGGTGACCTGCTGACCAACGCGGTGCTCGCCACCAGCACGGCCACCGTACGCGAGGCGCTGCAAC
>NZ_JBFBAO010000307.1:0-8789 GCF_040682255.1 Micromonospora sp. NPDC051296
GGTGGCGGTACGTGCTGGGTGACCCGGAGTCGCAGCGCGGCGGCGCCACCGAACGGCGGGTGGTGCTGCACGAGGGTCCCGACGGCGTCGACGGGTACGGCCTGTTCCGCACCAAGGGGGAGTGGGACGGCGCCGGCCCGAAGGGGTTGACCAGCGTCGACGAGGTGGTGGCGACCAGCGTCGCGGCGTACCGGGCGATCTGGCGGATGCTGCTCTCGATCGACCTGACCCGACAGCTGTCCTTCCTGCGGGCGGCGATTGACGAGCCACTGCTACGGCTGGTCAACGAGCCGCGCCGGCTCGGCGCCCGGCTGGTCGACGCGCTGTGGGTACGGGTGGTGGACGTACCGGCCGCGCTCGCCGCCCGGCGCTACGCCACCGACGTCGACGTGGTCATCGAGGTGACCGACGACCTGCTGCCGGAGAACACCGGCCGGTGGCGGCTGCACGGCGGGCCGAAGACGGCCACCTGCACCCCGGCGACCGGCCCGGCCGACCTGGCCTGCGACGTACGCTGCCTGGGCGAGCTGTTCCTCGGCGGCGCCGAGCTGACCGCACTGGCCGACGCCGGCCGGGTGCGCGAGTTGCGCCCCGGTGCTCTCGCCGCAGCCGGACCCGCCTTCACCTGGCACCGCGCCCCGTCCGCCATGGAGATCTTCTAACCCTCTCGCCGCGCCGCCCCCGTGCCGCCGCGCCTCGTTTCTGGGCATCGGGGCGGCGCAGGCAGGGACGCGGGAAGGTGGGTCGGGGGTACGGTCGGAGAGTGGCGGACGAGGGGCGACGACGGCGACGGCACCGGCACCACGGCGGGCAGGACAGCAGTGGGGACGTGGACGCGACCGCGACCACCGCGGGGGTACACGACGGCGGTGACCCGGCTCGCGGACGGCGCAACGGCGCCGCCGATGAGGGCGAGCGAGGGCTGCGCGGGCTGGTCGGCTCCGGCTCGTCACAGGTGAGCGTGACCGCGGCGATGCGGGCCCGGGACGCTGCCCGCCCCACCGACGAGGATCTCGCCGCGGCGGCGGCGCGGATCGTCATCGTGCGGCGCAACTGGACCCCCCGCGACGAGCTGCCCCGGCGCTGACCCGACGGACCCCGCGAAGGGGTGCCGGCAACATGCAGGGAGATCACGCTCGATCCTGGATCGAGTGGCCTCAAGCGCACGGCGAAGCCACCCCATCCAGGATCGAGCGTGATCATGCTGGATCGTTCCCGAGCCGGGGTGTGAGCCGGGCCGGGAGGGGTCAGGGTAGTTCGGGCAGCTGCTGGGTCTGCTCGTACTCGGCCACCTGGGCGATGCGGCGGGCGTGCCGCTCGCTGCCGGAGAAGGCGGTGGTCAGGAACGCCTCGACGATGGCGGTGGCCTCGTCGAGGGTGTGCTGGCGGGCCCCGACGGCGACCACGTTGGCGTCGTTGTGCTGCCGGCCCAGCTGGGCGGTCTCCACGCTCCAGGCCAGCGCCGCCCGCACCCCGGCCACCTTGTTCGCGGCGATCTGCTCACCGTTGCCCGAGCCACCGATGACCACGCCCAGGCTGCCCGGGTCCGCCACCACCCGAGTGCCGGCGTGCAGGCAGAAGGCCGGGTAGTCGTCGTCCGGGTCGTAGGCGTGCGGGCCGACGTCGACCACCTCGTATCCCTCCTTGGCGAGGTGGTTGGCCAGGTGAACCTTCAGCTCGAAACCGGCGTGATCGGATCCCAGGTAGACGCGCATACCGCGCAGTCTGTCAGGCCCGTCCCGCAGCGCACCGTGGGGGCGGTACGGGGGGACGGGCGCCACGTCAGCCGCGGTCCGGCAGCTCGGCGACCACCAGCCCGCCGCGCGCCTTCGGGGTGAACCAGGTGCTCTTGCGCGGCATCTTCTCCCGGGCGAGGTTCACCGCGACGAAGTCGTCGACGGTCACCGGCGCGACGAGGATGGCCAACTCGGCCCGCCCCGCCTCGACCTCACCGGTCAGCCAGCTCGCCGGATAGTCGCCGCCGACGTAGGTGATCCGCTTGTCACCCGGGTCCAGCCCGAGGGCGTCGCGCAGCAGCAGCCGCTCGACCAGGGCGTGGTCCAGGTTCTCCAGCCGGCTCGCGCCGGTGTGCGGCAGCGTCACCGCGTACGCCTGGCCGGGGAGTTGAAGCACGACGGTGCCGCTGGCCGCCGGGACCTCGACCGGGCCGTGCACGCCGGTGATCTGCGCGCCGGCCGCGCGGAGCCGGTCGAGCAGCTCCTCCGGCGTGGTGGTCAGCTCGCTGACCAGGCGGTTGTAGGGCTGGATGGCCACCGAGGCGGGCGTCGTGACGACCGCCAGGAAGCGGGGCAGGGACCCGGTCTGGGCGGCCAGGCTGCGGTGGTTGCCGTCGGCGACGACCAGCTCACCGCCGCCGGCCAGCGCGGTCAGCTCCTGCTGCTGCGAGCCCGGCCCGACCAGCCAGATGGCGTGCGTGCGCCCGGCCTGGTCGGTGTCGGTCGCGGCGGGCGCGCCGGCCGCGTCGGCGGCCGCCGCGAGCGCGGCGTGCAGCTCGTCGCCCCGCCCGGTCTGCAGCAGCAGTACGGGCGAGAGCAGGTGTCCCAACGCCTCGGCCAGGGCGACCCGCTCGCGCACCTTGGCGATGAAGACGTCCTCGTTGCGGATGACCAGGCCCGGCTCGTCGGCACGGGTGGAGATCTGGCCGGTGTCGACCATGGCGAACAGGCCGTACGCCGGCTGCTCGCCGGGCGCGCTGATCCGGTACAGCACCACCACCTGCTCGGCCGGGGTGTAGCTGCCGTCGGCCTTCGCCTCGGCGAGCCGGCTGACCGCGTCCGGCAGGGCGTCGCCGAAGGACTTACCGAGGCTCTCCGGTGCCCGGTGGGGCATCTCGATGCCGAGGGCGCTGTGCGGATTCGCCTCGATGATCGCGGTGATCTCCGCGTCGTCGGCGAACTCGTCGTAGTTCTGCGCGCCGGTGCCGCCAGTGGTGATCCAGGCCCGGGTGATCGGGTGCACGACCGTCATGACCGATCACGCTACCGGCGGCCGACCTGGCATCGCCGCCGGACCCACACCTCGTCCACCAGATGAATCGAGGGAGGCCCTTGTCAGCGGTGGAGGACCCCGGTCAACACTCGGGCTCGGCGGCCCGCCGGTGCCGACCGGCGGGTGCCGGCACCACGGCGGGACGACCGGCGGGCAGCGCCCGCGGTCCCTGGTTACGAGTCTCCTGGCCGGGCGGGGTCAACCGCGAGGTGGCCGGTACCCGGGCGACACCCACCACGCTCGGCCGAGCCAGCACGCCGGCGGTGTTCCCCGACCGCTCTCGGCGGGGAGCCGGCCAACGCCGGTCGCCGTCCGGCCGGGACGTCAGCACACCGGTGCTCTCCTCCCGACTCTGGAGATCGTCACCGAACGCACGATGCTTGGCCATCTGGCTGCCTCCACGAGCTGCGGACTGCGGCCAGCGGGCACGGATGCGGCCCGCCGGGATCGCTGCGGACACCCGGTCAAACGAGCCCGTGAAGTAGCCGGTGACGCCCGCCCGGCCCTTCCTTGCACCTCAGTCGAAGATGGGGTCGAGGTCGCGGCTGCGCTTGAGTTCGAAGAAGCCGGGGGTACCGGCGACCAGCAGAACCCCGTCCCACAGCCGGCCCGCGGCCTCCCCCTTCGGCGCCGGGGTGACCACCGGCCCGAAGAAGGCGACCGGCCGTCCGTCCGGGCCGGGCGCGTGGACGACGGGGGTGCCGACCTCGGTGCCGACCGGACGCATGCCGGCCTCGTGGCTCTCCCGCAGCGCCGCGTCGAGACCGGTGTCCTCGGCGGCGGCGGCCAGCGCCGGGTCCAGCCCGGCGTCGGTCAGCGCGGCGCGGTACAACTCCGGCCCGAGCTTCTCCTTGCCGAGGTGGATCCGGGTACCGAGGGCGGTGTAGAGGGTACGGAGGGCGTCCGACCCGTACCGCTGCTGCACGGCGATGCAGACGCGTACCGGCCCCCAGCCGGTCCGCATCAGTTCCTGGTACTGCTCGGACAGTTGCCGGCCCTGGTTGAGCACGGACAGGCTCATGACGCGGAACCGGACGTCGACCTCGCGGACCCGCTCCACCTCCAGCAGCCAACGGGAGGTGAGCCACGCCCACGGGCAGATCGGATCAAAAAACATGTCGACGTCGACACGCTCGTTCACGGTGAGGCCCCTTCGCAACGGTGACGCCGACACAACCGGCGTACCTCCGATCTTTACTCCGCCGGGGGCTGGCCGGGCGAAGATCGACCGCGTGACCTCGCCCACCACCGGGTCCCCTCACATGCAAGACTCGACCGGACCGGCCGTCACGGACGGTCAACGGACGACGCGGCCGCGGCGTACGGCGAGAGTGGGATGGAGACGAACAGTGCCGGGAGTGCGCAACCTGACACAGGTCGAGGCGACCGAGCGGGCCCGCCTGCTCGACGTGACCGGGTACGACATCAGTCTGGACCTGTCCAGCGCCGTCCAGGCGGCCGATGGCCGAACCTACCGATCGACCACCGAGGTGCGCTTCAAATGCGCCGAGCCGGGCGTGAGCACGTTCATCGAGGTGGCGGCGGACTCGGTGCGCTCGGCGACGCTCAACGGCGACCCGGTCGACCTGACCGGCTGGTCGGCGGCGAAGGGGCTGACGCTGACCGGGCTGGCCGGCGAGAACACGCTGGTCGTGGACGCGGACTTCGCGTACTCGAACTCGGGGCAGGGCCTGCACCGCACGGTCGACCCGGTGGACGGTGAGACGTACCTCTACAGCCAGTTCGAGACGGCGGACGCGCAGCGGACCTTCGCGTGCTTCGACCAGCCGGACCTGAAGAGCGTCTACACCTGGCACGCCACCGTTCCGGAGCACTGGAAGGTGATCTCCAACATGCCGGTGGAGCGCGAGGAGGCGGCGGGCAACGGCCTGAAGACCCTCCACTTCGCCGAATCACCGCGGATGAGCACCTACATCACCGCGCTGTGCGCCGGGCCGTACCACGAGGTGCGGTACACCCACGACGGCATCGACCTGGGTTACTTCTGTCGCGCCAGCATGGCGCAGTACCTCGACTCCGACGACCTGAACCTGGTCACCACGCAGGGCTTCGACTTCTTCCACGAGCAGTTCGAGGTGCGTTACCCGCTGCCCAAGTACGACCAGGTCTGGGTGCCGGACTTCAACGCCGGCGCGATGGAGAACTTCGGCTGCGTGACGCACGCCGAGTCGCACTACCTGTTCCGCTCGCAGGTCACGGACTTCGAGTACGAGCAGCGGGCCAACACGATCCTGCACGAGCTGGCGCACATGTGGTTCGGCGACCTGGTCACCATGCGCTGGTGGAACGACCTGTGGCTGAACGAGTCGTTCGCCGAGTGGGCCAGCCACTGGTGCAACACGCACGCCACCCGGTTCACCGAGGCGTGGACGACGTTCCTGTCCATCCGGAAGAACTGGGGCTACCGGCAGGATCAGCTCTCCTCGACCCACCCGGTCTACTGTGAGATGCCCGACCTGGAGGCGGTCGAGGTCAACTTCGACGGCATCACGTACGCCAAGGGCGCCAGCGTGCTCAAGCAGCTGGTCGCGTACGTGGGCGAGGAGCCGTTCCTGGCCGGGCTGCGGGCCTACTTCGCCCGGCACGCCTGGGGCAACGCCACCTTCGACGACCTGCTGTCCGAGTTGGAGACCGCCTCCGGCCGCAAGCTGCGTACGTTCGCCGCGCAGTGGCTGGAGACCGCGCAGGTCAACACCCTGCGGCCGGAGCTGACCATCGGCCCGGACGGCGCGTACCAGCGGGTGCTGGTCCGCCAGGATGCCCCGGAGGGGTACCCGACGCTGCGTACCCACCGGATCGGCGTGGGCCTGTACGACCTCACCGACGGCCGGCTGGTGCGCCGGCAGCGGTACGACGTCGACATCGACGGTGAGCTGACCGAGCTGACCGAGCTCGCCGGTGTGCCCGCGGCCGACGTGCTGCTGCTCAACGACGACGACTTCACCTACGCCAAGCTGCGGCTGGACGATCGGTCGATGGCGACGGTGGTGCAGCACATCGCCGGCTTCGACTCGTCGCTGGCGCGGGCGCTGTGCTGGACCGCCGCGTGGGACATGACCCGCGACGCGGAACTGGCCACCCGCGACTACGTGGCGCTGGTGCTGGCCGGGTTGCCCGCCGAGACGGACATCAACCTGGTCACCGCGACCCTGCGCCAGGCCAGCAGCGCGCTCACCTTCTACGCCGATCCCGCCTGGGCACCGACCGGGTGGGCGGAGCTGGCCCGCACCGCGAAGGCCGCCCTCGCCGCCGCCGACCCGGGCAGCGGCTTCCAGTTGGCCTGGGCCCGGGCGTTCGTCTCCGCGGCCCGCTCCGATGAGGACCTGGCGGTCCTGCGCGGCTGGCTGGACGGGACGGAGGTGACGACCGGGCTGACCATCGACACCGAGCTGCGGTGGAGCGTGCTGCAGGCGCTGGTAGCCAACGGGGTGGCCGGTGCGGCGGAGATCGAGGCCGAGCTGACCACCGACAAGACGGCCAGCGGCGAGCGGGAGGCCGCGTACGCGCACGCGCTGGTGCCGACCGAGGAGAACAAGGCGGTGGTCTGGGCCCAGCTGACCGGCCCCGAGGCGCTGCCGAACTGGCGGCACCGGGCGCTGCTGCAGGGCTTCAGCCACCCGGCCCAGGTCGAGCTGATCGCGCCGTACCGGGAGCGGTACTTCACCGCGGTGGGGCAGGTCTGGTCCAGCCGGGACAGCGAGCCGGCGCAGGAGTTCGCGATGCTGGCGTACCCGGCCTATCTGGTCGAGGACGACACGGTCGCGGCCACCGACGCCTGGTTGGCACAGGAGGGTCACCCGGCGCCGCTGCGTCGGCTGGTGGCTGAGGGCCGCGACGGCGTGGTCCGGGCCCTCGCCGCCCGGATCAGGGACGCCCGCAGCGCCTGACCCCTGACCCGACAGAGCCCGGCCCACTCGGTGGTGGGCCGGGCTCTGTCGTACGGGAAGTGGTCAGCCCTTGCCGGCGTACCGGGAGAGCTGGTCGAGGCCCTGGATGACCCCGCCGGCCAGGTCGCCACCGCCGAAGGCCGCCACCATCGACAGCGCGGCGATCTTGGCGTACGTGTCCGGGACACGCTTGCGGGCGTACCTGCCGGTGACGATCTCGAGCTGCCGCTGGTTCGGCGAGATCGCGATCAGCACCGAGCGGTCGGGCTCGGCGAGCTGCCGGTGCAGCCGCTCGGCGTGCTCCCGGACCGGCTCGTCGAGGCCGCCCACGAAGACCGAGAAGTCCAGGCCGGTCGTCTGATCCGCCAGGCGGAGCGCCTCGTCGATGCGCAGCAACTGACGGGTCGAGAACGGCCCGTCGAGCACGTCGGGCGGAGTAGCCGTCCCGGTCTCGGGCTGCTTCTCACCAACGGTCACTTGCGCCTCCGGTTCCACCGGCCGGCGCCTCGATGCCGGCCTGCTCCTGCTTGCGGCTGGTCAGCGCCGGCGCCTGTGCCCCCGCTGCCAGCGCGGTGCCGGCCGAGTCGGCCAACTCCTCCGGCCGGCCCAGGAACCACACTGGCGTGAAGCTGAACGGCCGGCCCGGCCGGTAACGCTTGGCACCGCCGCCACCGCCACGGCTACCCGCGTAGACGAGCCCGGCGATCACCAGCACAACGGCCGCCGGGATGCCGACGAAGACCAGCAACGTGTCGGTTACAGACAATCCCAACGCCCCCAGGCGGAAAGAGAGACCTTCGACCGGATCGGGTGGCTGGTCACCGCGGCGACCTCCCGACTCCGCTGCCACTCACGTTAGCGGAGCCCACGCTGCGCCAGACTGCGGGGTGGCGATCCCACCCGCCACTTGAACGCTCCAGCTGCGCAGCTGTCGCGATCAGTCTCGCGTCGTCGCCGTACCGGCCGGTGAGCAACACCCCGACCGGCAACCCCTCGGCGGTCACCCCCACCGGCAGCGAGACGGATGGTTCGCCCGTGACGTTGAAAACCGCGCAGTACGGGGAGAATCGGCGTTGCCGGTCGAAGTCCTCCTCCGGGGTGCGCCCCTGGGTGAACCAGCCGACCGGGGCCTGCGGGGCCGCCAGGGTCGGGCAGAGCAGCAGGTCGCAGCCGGCCGTGCGGCGGACGCCGAGGCGCACCTGGGCCTGGATCTCACCCAGGGTGGCGGTGAGGGTGCCGGCGGAGATCCCGGCGGCCCGGGACCGCAGGAACCGGGTCAGCGGCAGCAGCTCGCCCTCCCGCTCGGGCGGCACCGGCGCGAGCGCGAGGACGTACCAGACGATCTCGAACAGCGGCCATACCTGCGGGCCGAGCGGCGGTGGCACCTCGACCACCTCGTGGCCGGCGGCGGTGAGCACTGCGGCGGCCCGGTCCACCGCGGCGACGCAGTCCGGGTGGACCGGTTCGTCGGCGAGCATCGCGGCGGTGAACCGGCCGATCCGCAGCCGCCCGGGCGCGGCGGCGCGCGCCGCGGCCAGGTAACCGCCCGCGGGTGGCGCAGGCGGCAGGTACGGCTCGCCGGGCACCGGCTCGGCCAGCACGTCGAGCAGCGCGGCCACGTCGGCGACGGTCCGCCCGATCGGGCCGCTGATCGGCAGACCGAAGCCGCCGAAGCCGAGTGGGCCGCCGGAGACCAGGCCACGGCTGGGTTTGTAGCCGATCAGGCCGCACAGCGACGCCGGGATGCGCAGCGAGCCGCCGCCGTCGGAGCCTTGGGCCACCGGCACCAGGCCCGCGGCCACGGCCGCCGCCGCGCCACCGCTGGAACCACCGGCGGTGTACGCCAGGTCCCACGGGTTGCGGGCCGGCGGG
>NZ_JBFBAO010000308.1:0-8769 GCF_040682255.1 Micromonospora sp. NPDC051296
GGTTTGTTTATCTGTGTGCTTTTCCTACCTGGGGGCGCGGCTATTTCTATTAACAACACCCCCCCATGGGTTTCGCCCCCGCGGGGGGGGGCCGGCCCGCGATCGCGGACCGGCCCACCACTGGATTCACTTCCAGCTGCTCTCGATGCCCTGGAGGACGGTGGCAGTGTCCTTGCCGTTGATCCAGTCGACCATGCCCTTCCAGAAGGTCCCGGCGCCGACGGCGGCGGGCATCAGGTCGGAACCGTCGAACCGGAAGACCGAGCTGTCGTCCTGGAGGATCTCCACCGACAGCTTGTCGATCGGGTTGGCGACGTTGGCCAGGTCGACCTTCTTGTTCGCCGAGACCCAGTCGCCGATCTTCGCGCGGCTGTTGGCGTACTCACCCGAGGCGAGGTAGGTCTGCACCAGCTGCACCTCGGGACGGTCGGCGAAGCCCACCACGAACTCGCCGCCGCCCAGCACCGGCTTACCCTTGGCCGGGTCGATGGCCGGGAAGTAGAACGCGAAGACGTCGCCGTCCTCGGCCACCTTGGTGTTCTCCGGCCACTGGTTGGCGTAGAACGACGCCTGCCGGTGCAGCGCGCACTTGCCCTGCGTGATCGGCACGCCGGCCTCCTGGAAGGAGGTGGTGGCGATGCTGCGCACCCCGCCGAAGCCGCCGTTGACGTACTTCTCGTTCTTCAGGATGGTGCCGGCGCGGTCCAGCGCCTCGGCGACCTTGGGGTCGTTGAACGGGATGCCGTGCGAGGTCCACTGGTCGTAGACCTCGGGGGTCTGCGTCCGCAGCATGACGTCTTCGATCCAGTCGGTGGCCGGCCAGCCGGTGGCGTCACCGGACTCGATGCCGGCGCACCACGGCTTGATGCCGCTGCCCGCGATCGTGTCGCTGAGCTTGATCATGTCGTCCCAGGTGGTCGGGACGGTCCAGCCCTTCTCCTGGAACATCTTCGGCGAGTACCAGACGAACGACTTCACGTTCGAGCCGAGCGGCGCGCCGTAGAAGGTGCCGTTCACCGTGCTGTACTTCAGCCAGTCGGCGGAGTAGTTCTCCTCGGCCATCGCCTTGGTGTCGGCGCCGGCCGCCTTCAGCTGGCCCCGCTCGGCGAACCGCGCCAGCAGGCCGGGCTGGGGGATGAAGGCCAGATCGGGGGCGTTGCCGCCGTCGACCCGCACGGGCAGCTGGGCTTCGAACTCGCCGCTGCCCTCGTGGTTGATCGTGATGCCGGTGCAGTCCTCGAACTGCTTCCAGGACTGAGCGAGGCGGTCGGCCTCGATCTCCCGGATGGACGAGTAGATGGTCACCTTCTTGCCGTCGTGGCCCTGGTACTTCTCGTACGGGGCACACTCCGCAGAATCGGCATTGTTGTTGTTGCCGCTGTTGCTGTTGCTTCCGGTGCCGCACGCGGTGACGCCGAGCGCCAGTCCGAGCACGCCAGCGATCGCGAGGGCCTGGCGTGGCCTGGCAAAGACCGCCATGCCGTCCTCCTTCCTAGCCGGCGCTGGCCGGGTCGCATCCGGTTGACCTGGCGCCGGTCCGATGGGCGTTTTCACATGTAAGCGCTTGCATCCGGCGCGGTCCAGCCCCCGGACGGACACGGACAAGTAACAATCCGGAAACCTGGCCGGCGGCGGTTGGGCGCGCTCCCATCCGCCCATCGATCGATGGAGTTTTTCGCCAGGCTTGCTGCGACTGATGGAAGGATTACGGCATTGGCGGATCTGGATGGATGCTTCGTGGCCTCGCGGGGTTCAGGCGGCGCCGGACCAGGCCGGGTTACCGACGGCAAACGCCGGGGTCGCCGTGGCCGGTGGCTCCGGTCGGGAGGACGGAGTTCCGGTCACGACGACCCCGGCGGGTCCGGTGTGGGCGGCGCCCCGCGCCGCTCCGCGTCAATGGAAGATGCTGACACCACCCGGGCCGACCAGCAGCCCGACCACGATGAGGACGATGCCCCAGAGGATCTGCCGGCGGAACAGCGCGAGGATGCCGGAGACCACCAGTACGACTGCGAGAATCCAGAGAATCAGCTCCATGGTTGCTGAATACCCCCGGCCCCTACGCCGGAAACCTTGGGCTGATCAAGGTGGTCGCCCAGGTGGTACACGCTGTACGCCTGCTTGATCACCGGGTGGGCCACGTTGCGTACGCGGATTCCGGCGGGCGTGGTGCCCCGCTCGGAGCCGTGGTGCGCGTGCCCGTGCAGGGCCAGCGCGGTCGGTGCGGAGTCGATCGCCTGCCCCAGCTGGTAGCAGCCCAGGAACGGGTAGATCTCCAGCGGCTCCCCGGCGAGGGTGTCCGGTACCGGCGAGTAGTGCGTCAGCGCCACCAGCATGTCGCAGTCCAGCGACCGCAGTGCCTCGCCCAGCCGGTCGGCGCTCTCGGTCGTGGTGTGCACGAACGCCTTCATCTCCGGCTCGCCGAAGTCGCTGGCGCACCGGCCGGCGAAGCCGCCGCCGAAGCCCTTCACCCCGGCGACACCGAGCCGGCCGCCCACGCAGTCCAGCACCACGCCGTTGCCCTCCAGCACGATGATGCCCGCCTCCTCCAGCGCCCCGACCACCTGCGACACCTGGTCGCACTGGTGGTCGTGGTTGCCCAGCACGGCGATCACCGGCACGCCCAGCCCGCCGAACTCCCGCGCCACGCAGCGCGCCTCGTCCTCGGTGCCGTGCCGGGTGAGGTCGCCGGCGAGCAGCAGTACGTCGGCGGTGTCGGGCAGCTGCTCCAGAGCGGGCCGGAACCGGCCGACCACGTCCTCGTCCATATGCACGTCGCCCACGGCGGCGATGCGGATAGCCATCGAACCTCCCTCAGGGCAGTTGCTCGATCTCCGTGGGCGCCTGCGCGCGGATCACCCCGATGTCGGTGGTGATCGGCACGTCCGGGAAGCGCTCGGCCACCCGGCGCAGGATCTCCTCGCGCCGGTGCGCGCTCTCGACCTCGCCGGACAGCACGAGAGCGCGTTCCCGGCGGACCACGGTGATGCCCTGTTCGGCGACGGCTGGATCCTCGGTGAGCATCCGGTGGATCTCCGCCTCGACGTACTCGTCGGGTGGCCCGGTGCCGTAGTCGCGGTGCGTGGTCACGGTGTCCCCCTTCCGTCGGCCGTGCCGCAGTACGGCACGACGTCCAGCCGGTCCAGCAGCACCAGGAACGACTCGGCGTACGGCGAGTGCTGCGTGTCCTTGCGTACCCGTTCCCAGTCGATCTGCTCCCGCAGCGACCGGGCCAGCGGCAGTCCCCGCGCGAAGTCGCAGTAGTGCTGGGAGAAGCTGAGCAGTTTGTGCACCATCAGCTGGGTGGCCGAGAGCACCGGCATGTGGATGGCGTCGACCGGTCGCACCACCGTGTCGGCGAAGGTCTCCTCGGTCACCGGCGTCTCGATCGGCCGGTGGATCAGGTCCACCATCCGGCCGCCGTCGTAGACCTTGACCAGCCAGTCCTCCGGCGGCCGTTCGGCGGTGAACCCGGCCGACTCCAGTGCCGCCAGGGCGGCATCCACGTCCGGCTCCCGGATCAGGAAGTCGACGTCGTGCTCGCTGGAGTGCCCGCCGTGCGCGTACACCGCGAAGCTGCCACCGAGGGCGAACGGGATCTCGGACTGCTTGAGCACGGCGGCGACCTTCTTGAGGGTGTGTAGAAGAGTCTCGTCGTCGCGCTCGGCCATCTCGCGTCTCCCGTCGAGTCGTCGGGCTGCCACCGGTGGGATCCCCGATCGGTACCCGGCATTCCGGTCGTCCACACCTGCACGGCTCGCGGAAGGGTGTGAATGGTGATCAAAGGGTACGAAAAACGCAGGCTTCGTGCGTTGGTCGGATAACCTGTGCAGAGTGGCCAGATCGACGGGCGCCCGGTGCGGCACCGCCCGACTCCGCACCATAGCCCTGATCGGCATCGACGGATCGGGCAAGACCACCCAGGCGTACCGGCTCGCCGAGACACTCACCGCAGCCGGATATCCCGCCACCTATCACCGCAATGCCGGCGGGCGGCGCTGGCTCGGCCGGGCCGCGCACCGGCTCGGCCGGCCCGACGCCCAGGCGCTGGTCGGGCGGGACGGGATGCTCGTGCTGGAGTCCGTGCTGCGCTGGCTGGCTATCGCGATGGCGCTGCTCGGCGGCCTGCTCACCGGCCGGGTGGCCGTGATGGACCGGTACGCCGCCTGCCAGTACGCCAGCCTCCGCGGGCAGGGCGGACGGCGTTGGGAACGCCTCGTCCGGGCCGGCTACCGGCTCTTTCCGCGACCGCAGGTGACATTCCTGCTGGCCGTGGACCCGGCGGAGGCGTACCGGCGGATCGAGCGGCGCGGCACCGATCACGAGAGCCTGGACTACCTCACGGCCGCCGATCTCGCCTACCGGACGCTGCCGGAGTACCCGACGTTCGTGGTGATCGACGCGGACCGGCGGGCCGAGGACGTGGCCCGGGAGATCCAGGGTCACCTGGCCGGCTGGCTGGCCGCCGGGGACGGACCGGCCGGCCGCGGCCCGGTGCGCAGCGAGGCGCGCAGGCCGGGCCGGGCGTCAGGTCTGGTCCCGATTCAGGCCCGGCCGTAGCGCGGGTCGTCGCCGCGGTTCAGGCCCGGCCGTAGACCGGCACGGCGGCGCCGCTGGTCGGCGCCGACTCGTCGGAGGCCAGGAAACGGATCACCGACGCGATCTCGGCCGGGTCGACCCAGCGCGCGTGGTCGGCGTCGGGCATGGCGGCCCGGTTCGTCGGTGTGTCGATGACGCTCGGCAGCACGGTGTTGCAGCGCACCCCGGCCGACCGGTACTCCACCGCCACGGCGGCGGCGAAGCCGAGCACCGCGGCCTTCGCCGTCACGTAGCCGGCGACGCCCGGGAACGGCGCGACCGCCGCGCGGGCCGCGACGCAGACCACCGCCCCGCCTCCGGCGGCGACCAGGTGCGGCAGCGCCGCCCGGGTGACCAGGTGGGTGGGGCGGAGGTTGAGGGTGAGCATCCGGTCGAACTCTTCGACCGGGGTCTCGTGCACCAGCCCGGTGCTGGCGTACCCGCCGACGAGGTTGACCACGGCCCGTAGCGGCGCCTCGGGGTCACCGGCCGCCACCTCGGCCACCCGGGCCGCGTCCTGCGCGTCGGTCAGGTCCGCGACCAGCCGGACCGGCGGGTCGGCCCCTGGTCCGGGGGGCGGGGTCGGCGATCGGCGTTGCGGCGCGACCACCCGCCATCCGGCCGCGACGAACGCGGCGGTGACCGCCGCCCCGAGCCCGCCCGTGCTCCCGGTGACCAGCACACTGCGATCCGCCATGACCTCACGCTAGTGCCGCCGTCCGGTCGGTCCCGACCCGGCCCCACCCGACGGGCGGACCCGACCCGGCGGGGGAGGCGGCGGGGTGGGCCGGGTGGCAGGCTGTACGCACCGTGACCGGCAGTCGCCGGTACGTTCGTCGGAGCGCGTGGCATGGTTGACGCTCCCGGGCTCATGAAAGTAAGTTTCATCCGTGGCGAAGAGTCCGAAGATTTCCGCGAGTCACGAGCCGGGTGGGTTGATCGTCCACATCAGCGGCCTGCTCCCGTCGCTGTCGCCGGCCGAGCAGCGGGTCGCCCGGCTGGTCGTCGCCGACCCCGCCGACGCGGCCCGCCGGACCATCACCGACCTCGCCACGGCCGCCGAGACGTCCGAGGCGACCGTGATCCGGTTCTGCCGGTCGGTCGGCATGGACGGCTACCCACAGCTGCGGATCCGGCTCGCCGCCGAGGCGGCCCGACGGGTCGAGCCGCCGGACGCCCGGGTGGTCGGCGGCGACATCCCGCCCGGCGCCGACCTGGCCCAGATCATCGCGACCATCGCCTTCAACGACGCGCGGGCGGTGGAGGAGACGGCCGAGCAGCTCGATCCGGCGGTCTGCGAACGGGTGGTGGACGCGATCGTCGGCGCCGGCCGGATCGACATCTACGGCGCGGGCGCAAGCGGCTTCGTGGCCTCGGACTTCCAGCAGAAGCTGCACCGGATCGGCCGCACCGCGTTCTACTTCCCCGACGTGCACACCGCGCTGACCTCGGCGGCCCTGCTGGGTCGGGGCGACGTCGCCATCGGCATCTCGCACACCGGCACCACCTCCGACGTCGTCGAGGTGCTGGAGCAGGCGCGGGGCCGGGGGGCGACCACGGTGGTGCTGACCAACTTCCCGCGCTCACCGGTCACCGACGTCGCCGACCACGTGCTCACCACGGCGGCCCGGGAGACCACGTACCGTTCCGGGGCGACGGCCAGCCGGCTCGCCCAGCTCACCGTGGTCGACTGCCTGTTCGTCGGGGTGGCCGCCCGCAACCGCCCCCGGGCCCGCAAGGCGCTGGAGGCGACCGCCGAGGCGGTCCGGTCCCACCGGATCGGCTCCGCGCGGAGGCGGGCATGACCGCCGGTGCCGTGGAGCCGGACGAGGCGGCCGCACCGGCGGCCCGGCCGACGATCCGGGTCGGCGCGCCGACCGAGCGGCGCAACCCGCACAGCGTCGACCTGGATCTGATGTCCACCCGCGACGTGCTGACCGTGATCAACGAGGCGGACCGTCGGGCGCCGGCCGCGGTGGCCGCGGTCCTGGACGAGATCGTGGAGTCGGTCGACCTGGCGGTCACCGCGCTGCAAGGCGGGCGCCGGGTGCACTACTTCGGCGCCGGCACCTCGGGGCGGCTGGGCGTGCTCGACGCCGCCGAACTGGCGCCCACGTTCAACTCGCCGCGGCACTGGTTCTGTGCCCATCTCGCCGGCGGTCCGGACGCGATGTGGCGAGCCGTGGAGGACGCCGAGGACGACGAATCCCGGGGCGCGGCCGAGGCGGCCGACTGCGTGGACGCGGGCGACCTGGTGATGGGACTCACCGCGAGCGGGCGTACCCCGTACGTCCTCGGGGCGCTCGCCGCGTCCCGGGTGAAGGGCGCCTCGACGGTGCTGCTCTGCGCGAACCCGGAGGCGCCGGCCGCCCGCGCCGTGGAGGTCTTCATCGGGGTGGACACCGGGCCGGAGGTGGTGGCCGGGTCGACCCGGATGAAGGCGGGTACGGCCCAGAAACTCGTGCTGAACAGCTTCTCCACGGCGGTCATGGTGCGCCTGGGTCGGGTCTACTCGAACCTCATGATCGATATGGTGGCCACCAACGCGAAGCTCCGGGGACGAATGATCTCGATCCTGGTCGAGGCGACCGGTTGTTCCGAGGAGATCGCCCGTCGCGCGCTGGACGAGGCCGACGGTGACCTGAAGACCGCCCTGGTCAGCCTCGTCTCCGGGGTGGCAACGGCGGCCGCGCGGGCGGCCCTGGCCCGTTCCGCCGACCAGGTACGCGGCGCACTCGCCCTGCTCGCGTCCTGATCCCGACAGCGCCCGCAGCCCGTTCGCCGGGGCGGGCATAGGACCGGGGCACGGATTGTTCATCAGGGCGTGGGGTATTACCACCGGCGTGGATGAACCAACTGGTCCGCGTATGCGTATCTGGCAGTGACCAGGATCGCAGCACGGTGGTGACCCGGGTCGCTGTGCCTGTCGGCCGGGCAGTGTTGCCATGGACCGGGACGGACGGCGATCCGTCGATCCGTCGACCTCACGGGGTGCCTGCGGGCGACCAGCCAGGCAGGGTGCTGACAGCAAACATGGACCGTGCTCTCAGCTGATTATCAGGCATTCGTGACACTTTCGACCCACGACATGGAATCCCCGACACGTCTCATCTGTTGTGTAGATGTCCGCACCGATGGGCACAGCGGAGGTACGGGGAAGGGCTGATAGTCGTGGGGATGGCAAGGAACCGGGCAACCGGCGCGAGCGAGGGGACCGTGGGCAACGTGGACAAGAACATCGGGATGCGAACCGACGAGGTTGCCGAGGAGCGCGACCTGGTCGGAGTCTACCTGCACGAGATCTCCCGGACGCCACTGCTGGACGCCGCCAAGGAGGTCGATCTCTCCAAGGCCATCGAGGCGGGCCTCTACGCCGAGCACCTGCTCGGTGAGGACCGGGTACCGGACGGCGCCACCCAGGACGAACTGGCCCGGGTGGTCGCCGAGGGCGAGCGGGCCAAGGACCTGTTCATCCGGGCCAACCTACGACTGGTGGTGTCGATCGCCCGACGTTACGTCCGCTCGGGGATGCCCATGCTGGATCTGATCCAGGAGGGCAACACCGGTCTGGTCCGGGCGGTCGAGAAGTTCGACTACGAGCGGGGCTACAAGTTCTCCACCTACGCGACCTGGTGGATCCGCCAGGCGATCAGCCGGGCCATCGCCCAGCAGGAGCGCACCGTGCGGCTGCCGGTGCACCTGGTGGAGGACGTCAACCGGATGCGCAACGTAGCCCGCCAGCTCACCCGCGAGCTGGGCAGCGACCCGGAGCCGGAGCAGATCGCGGCGGCCCTCGGCGTGACTGTCGAGCGGGTCAACGAGCTGGTCCGCTGGTCGCAGGACACCGTGTCGTTGGACACGCCGGTCGGCGACGACGGCGACACCAACCTCGGTGACCTGGTCGCCGACAGCGACGCCCCGTCGCCGGAGGAGATCGTCCTGACCGGGCTGGAGCGGCAGCGGATCGAGGGGCTGCTCAACCACCTGGACGACCGCTCCGCCGGCATCATGCGGGCCCGCTACGGGCTCGAGGACGGTCGGGAGCACTCGCTGACCGAGGTGGCCTCGCGGTTCTCGCTGTCCCGCGAGCGGATCCGGCAGCTGGAGATCCAGGCGCTCGGCCGGCTCCGTGAGCTGGCCCGTGCGGAGGGTCTCCAGGCGGCCTGAGCTGGTAGTAATGACGAGGAACGG
>NZ_JBFBAO010000309.1:0-8735 GCF_040682255.1 Micromonospora sp. NPDC051296
GGCTGATCGAGAGCTACCGGCCGGTCGAGGGGGAGCCGTTGGCCACGCCGATCTCGGCGCTCGTCGGCGACGTGGACACCGAGGCGGCCGTGGACGAGGTGGCGGCCTGGGCGGGGTACACCCGGGCGGCCTTCGACCTCACCGTCTTCGACGGCGACCACTTCTACCTGGTGCCGCACCGGACGAAGGTGCTGGCCGGCGTCATCCGGAGCCTCGGCCTGCCGTGACCGGCCCGGCCGCGTCGGCCGATCCGGGCGGGGTGGGGCTTTCGACGAAAGTGCGCCACAGCAGGCGACGCTTCGGCTTGCCGCTGGTGGTCCGTGGCACGGTGCCCGCCGGCACCGACACGACGTGCACCGTCGCCTCCGGCACCAGCGGTAGCACCAGCCGGGGGATCCGGGGCAGCCACTCCGGCCGGGGATGTTCCAGGTGGACCACCACGGTCGGGGTGCCGGCCCGCAGACCGAGCACGGTGGCCAGCCGGCCGGGCGGCGCGTCCAGGGCCGCGCCGAGCGCCGCGTCGAGGTCCTCGGCGAAGACCGTGCGGCCGCGTACCTTCAGGCTGTCGCCGAGGCGGCCCAGCACGAACAGGTCCCCGTCGCGGAGGAAGCCGGCGTCGCCGGTGCGGACCGTGCCGTCGCCGAACGCGGTGCCGTCGGCGTAGCCGTCGGTGACTCCGGCCCCGCCGACCACGATCTCCCCGACGACACCGTCGTCGACCGGTCGGCCGTCGTCGTCGGTGACCGTCACCCGGGCCCCGGCCAGTGGCCCGCCGCAGCCCACCACCGGTACGCCGTCCGGCCCGGGCGCCTGTCGCCACCCGGAGCGCAGCGGCAGCCCGGTCACCGCCAGCGTCGCCTCCGCCAGCCCGTACGCGGGCAGCAGCGCCTCCCGGCGCAGCCCGTACGGGGCGAGCAGGTCGGCGAAGCGCTCCAGAGTGGACGGCTGGATCCGCTCGGCGCCGACGATGACCGCCCGCCACCGGGCGAGGTCCAGCCCGGCCAACTGCTCGGGGCGGACCCGGCGGACCACGTGCGCCAGGCCGAAGCCGGGCATCGCGGTCAGCCGGGCACCGTGCCGGCCGAAGCACTCCAGATAGCGGGTCGGCCGGCGGACGAACTCCGCGGGCGTGAGCAACCACAGGTCGGCGCCGGTGACGATCGGCGCCAGCAGGCATCCGACCAGGCCCATGTCGTGGTGCACCGGCAGCCAGGACGCGGTCGGGTCGTCCGGAGTCATCTCCAGCCACTCCCGGATGGCCGCGACGTTGGCCTCCAGCGCCGGATACGGCACCCGTACCCCGTGTACCGCACCGGTGGTGCCGGAGGTGAACTGGAGCAGTGCCAGCCGCGCCGGTTCGGCCGGGGACGCCTCGACCGCGTCGCCGGGCAGGTCCCCGACGTCGACCGTGGGCACCCCGGCGCGGGCCGCCGCCCGGGCGACCGCCGGTGCCGACCCGGGGTCGACCACCACCAGCCGGGGCCGCATCGCCGCCAGGGCGGTGGCCAGGTGCTCGGCGTACCGGTCGGGGTCGCCGAACGTCGCGGGCGGGGCGAGCGGCGACGCCGTCGCGCCGGCCAGCAGCGTGCCGAACAGGGTGCCGACGAACTCCGGGCCGGTGGGCAGCACCAGCCCCACCACGTCGCCCGGGCAGACCCCCCGCGCGGCGAGACCGGCGGCGTGGCCCCGGGCCAGCCCGGCCAGTCGGGGGTACGACCACCGGTCCCAGTCGCCGTCCGGGCGGGAGAACCGGATGCCCCGGTCGGCGCGCGGCGCGGCCAACCAGGACAGCAGCCCGGTCATGCCGGCCGGGCCTCGATCACCGGGAACATCGGCGTCGAGGTCGCCTCGACCAGTTCCAGCCCGGCCCCGGCCAGCAGGGCGCGCTGCTCGTCCAGGCTGCGTGCGCCGCCGGCGCTCAGCGTCAGCATCAGCATGTCCATCCGGCGGGCCAGCGGTGTGCTGTCCGCCTCGGACTGCCGCCCGGCCTCCAGGATGAACACCCGGCCCTGCGGGGACATGGCGGCCCGGATGCGCCGCAGCACGCCGGTGGCCTCCTCGTCGCTCCAGCTGTAGAGGATCCGCTTGAGCACGTACGCGTCGCCGCCGGCCGGGATGTCGTCGGTGAGGAAGCTGCCCGGCACGACGCGTACCCGGTCGGCGACACCGGCCGCGGCGAACGTCTCCGGTGCGTTCGCCACCACCCCGGGCAGGTCGAACAGCACCCCGTGCATCCGCGGGAAGCGGCCCAGCAGGTCACCCAGGAAGCGGCCGTTGCCGCCGCCGACGTCGACCACGGTGCCGAACCGGGACCAGTCCGAGGCACGCAGGATCGCCATCAGCTCCATGCCGGTGACGCCGCTCATCACCTTGTCGAAGGCCTCCCCGTCGGCGGGGTTGCGGCCGAAGTGGTCCCACATGCCGACGCCGTGCACCGCGTCGAACGCCCCCTCGCCGGTGCGCAGGGTGTGGTCCAGACCCTCCATCGCCCGGGTGCACACCACCGGCGACAGGAAGATGTCCCGGGCGGAGTACGGGTGGTCGGCGCGCAGCAGGTCGGCCATCGGGGTCAGCCCGAACTCGCCCGGCGCGACCTCGGCGAACAGGTCCCGGGTGGCCAGGTAGCGCAGCGCTTTGGTCAGCGCCGGCTCGTCGGCGCCGCAGGCGCGGGCCAGCTCGGCGGCGGGCAACGGCCCGTCGGCCAGCTGGTCGGCCACCCGCAGCAGGCAGACCGCCCGGATCGTGTACGGCAGCAGGTAGTCACCCACCTCCATGAGCCGCAGGATGGCCGGTACGTCGATCCCGGGACGTCGTCTCGTCAGCATCGCTGCTCCTTGTCAACTGGGTCGGTCACGCCGTCAACCGGGCCGGTCGCGCCGTCGGCGGTTCGGTGTCAGCTCGGTCCTGGCCGGGCGGCCAGCAGGTGGTCGGCGAGCGTGGCGAGGTGGATGGTGGTGGGCGTGTCGAAGCAGTCCAGCCAGAGCGCCCGGCGGTACCACCAGTGCAGCGGGTACTCCCAGGTCGCGCCGAGCCCGCCGGTGACCTGCAGGGCGTCCTCGCAGGCCCGCATCGCCGCCCGCCGGCCGGTGACCACCGCCTCGGCGTGGGCCCGCTCGACCTCGGCGGGGTCCGGGGCGTTCGCGGCCGACGCGCGGGCGTCGGGGGAGTTCGTGGCCGACGCGGTGGCGCCGAGCAGCCAGCAGGCCCGCAACGCCAGCGAGGTGGCCAGTTCCAGCGCCACGTAGCTGTCCGCCAACCGGTGCGCGACCGCCTGGTACGCCCCGATCGGCCGGCCGAACTGCACCCGGTCGCCGGCGTGCCGGCAGGCCAGGTCCAGGGCCCGCCGGGCCACCCCGACGGCCTCGCAGGCCAGCAGCGTGCTGCCGTGCCGGCGGGCGTCGGCCAGCGCCCGGCCGGCCGCGTCCGGGGCCACCAGCAGCTCACCCGGGGTGTCGGCGAAGCGCAGCCGGGCGGCGCCGCGCAACCGGTCCAGCGTGGGCTGCGGTTCGACGGACAGCCCGTCGGCCGGCGCCGGCACCGCGAACAGCGCGACGCCGGCGTCGGTGTCCGCGGCGACCACCAGGGCGGCGGCCGCCGTCGCGTCGGTGACCAGGGCGCGTACGCCGGTCAGCCGCCAGCCGTCCCGGTGCTGTAAGGCCCGGCAGCCACCACCGGCCGGGTCGTCCTGCCAAGCGAGGGTGAGCGGGCCGGGTGGCACCTGCACCCCGGCGGCCCGGTGGACCGGGTGGGCCAGGCCGACCGTGCTCCACCACGGCGTGGCAGCCAGGGCGTAGCCGCCCTCCTGGGCCAGCAGGCCCTTCTCCACCATGCCCAGGTCCGCGTCGCACCAGCCCTGCCGGCGCAGTAGCGGCCAGGCGTCCGGATCGCCGGCACCGGCGTCGGCCAGCCCGGCGACCCGGTCGGCCGGGTACCGGTCGGCGAGCAGCCGCGCGGCGGCGGCCTGCAGGTCGCGCTGCTCGTCGGTGAGGGCGAAGTCCATAATGGTCCTTTCCGGCCTGACGGCTCACCGGGTCCGGGGCAGACCGAGCACCCGTTCGGCGATGATGCCGCGCAGGATCTCCGAGGTGCCGCCCTCGATCGAGTTGGCCCGGCTGCGCAGCCGCAGGTGCTGCCAGTGACCGGCGGCGTGGCTGCCCGGGCCGTCCAGCACCGCCGCCGGGCCGAGCAGGCGCAGCGCGAACGCGGCCAGCCGCTGGTTGGTGACCGACCAGTGCAGCTTGAGGATCGAGCTCTCCGGCCCCGGCTTGCCGGTGCGGGCCAGCGCGGCCATCGTCCGTTGGCCGGTCCAGCGCAACCCCTGCAACTGCACGTGCAGGTCGGCCACCTCGGCCCGGACCGCCGGGTCGTCGGCCAGCCCGAGGTCGTGCACGGTACGCAGCAGCCGGTCGAACTCGACGGCCAGCCGGGCGGTGAGGGTGATGCCGAAGGTGCCGCGCTCGTGCGCGAGGGTGGTCATCGCGATTCGCCACCCCTCGCCGACCGGGCCGAGTACGCAGTCGCGGGGTACCGGCACGTCGGTCAGCACGATCTGGTTGAAATCGCTGTCGCCGGTGCTCTGCCGCAACGGCAGCACCTGCACGCCGGGGCTGCGCATGTCGACCAGCAGGCAGGTCAGCCCCGCGTGGCGGGTGGATCCGGGCTGGGTCCGGGCCAGCAGCAGGCACCAGTCGGCCTGGTGCGCGTACGACGACCAGACCTTCTCGCCGCTGACCAGCCACCCGTCCGCGGTGGCCACCGCGCGGGTGCGTACCGCGGCCAGGTCACTGCCGGCGTCAGGCTCGGAGAAGCCCTGGCAGAAGACGTACTCGCCGGAGAGGATCGGCTCCAGGAAGCGCCGCTGCTGCTCGGGTGTGCCGTGCGAGACGATGGTCGGGCCGACCATGCCCAGGCCGATCACGTTGACGTGGTCGGGTGCCTCGGCCAGCGCGCTCTCCTCGGCGTAGATGCCCTGGTAGGTGGGGGCCAGCCCGCGCCCGCCGTAGGCGGCCGGCCAGGTCAGCCCGGTGTAGCCGGCCGCGTGCAGCGCCTTCGTCCAGGCACCCGGCGACGCGTCTTCGCGGTGCCGGGGTACCTGCTCGGTCAGCCAGGCGCGCAGCTCGGCGCGGAAGGCGGCCTCCTCGGGGGAGTCGCGCAGGTCCACCGCTCACCCCTCCCGGGCGGCCACGGCGCGGGCCGGGTCGCGGAACGCGCGTACCCCGGCGCCGAAGTACCGTTCGCGCAGGGTGGTCTCCGCCGGGTCGTACGCGGTGCGGAACAGCCCGCGTCGTTGCAGCTCCGGCACGAGCAGGTCGCAGATGTCGTCGATGCCGTCCGACGGTGGGCAGGGAATCAGGTTGAACCCGTCCACGTCGGCCACGGTGAGCCACTGCTCCATCCGGTCGGCGACCTGCTCGGCGGTGCCGAACAGGGTGACCGGTGCGTCCACCCGGGGCCGGCGGGGCCGGGAGACGAGATACTTCACGTCGCCGACCGTCCAGGTGCGGTCCGGGGTGAGCTTGCGCAGGAAGCCGAGGAACGAGTGGCTGGCCTGGCTACGGATCTGGTCGACCGGGGTCTCGTCGGGGAAGGCGGCCAGGTCGATGTCCATCCAGCCGCACCACTTGGCCAGCTGCCCCTCGCTGCTCCACAGCGTGTTGTACGCCTCCGCCTTGGCCTTGGCCTCGGCCCGGTCCCGGCCGACCATCACCATGGTGCCCTGCAACGCCTTCACCATGCCCGGGTCCCGGCCGTGCCGGGCCGCCGCGGCGCGCAGGGCGGCCACCGGCTCCGCGCCGGAGGTCGGGTCGGCCAGGGTCAGGAAGACCACCTCGGCGTGCCGGGCGGCGAACTCGACGCCCCGGGGCGAGGAGCCCGCCTGGTAGAGCACGGGGGTGCGCTGCGGGGAGGGCTCGCACTGGTGCGGACCACGGACGGTGAACCACCTGCCCTGGTGGTCGATCTCGCGGACCTTGGTGGGATCGGTGAAGATATCGCGCTCGGCGTCCCGGACCACCGCGTCGGCGTCCCAGCTGTCCTCCCACAACGCGCGGGCGACCTGGACGTACTCGTCGGCGCGGTCGTAGCGCTCGTCGTGGTCGAGGTAGTCGCCGAGGCCGTTGGCGGTGGCCGAGCGCAGGTAGGAGGTGACGATGTTCCAGCCGACCCGCCCGCCGGTGAGGTGGTCCAGCGAGGAGAACAGCCGGGCGCACTCGTAGGGGGAGTGGTAGGTGGTGGAGTAGGTGATCGCGAAGCCGAGGTGCCGGGTGGCCGCCGCGGCCGCCGAGAGCAGCAGCGCCGGGTCGATCGAGGGGATCTGCACCGCGTGCCGGACCGCCGGCGCCCAGGAGCCCCGGTAGACGTCGTACACGCCGTGTATGTCGGCGAAGAACAGCGCGTCGATGCAGGCCGCCTCCAGCTGGCGGGCCCGCGAAACCCAGTACTCCAGGGACCGGTAGCCGGTGGCGGTGCGGTCGCCGGGGACTCTCCACATGCCCTTGAACTGCGGTGACGGGGAGCACTGGGTGAACACGTTCAGATGCATGCCCGGTTCCTCACATCCGTTCCGGCCGGTACCGGCGGCCACGCTGCCAGGTGACGACACGCTACCGGGTGATGCCGACAACACGCCACACCCAAGATACGAGTAAGGCCACTATGATGCGTCGTGTGCCCAAACTCAACGGCAGCACCCACGTCAACCTGACCGTGCGCGACCTGGACCGCAGCACCGAGTGGTACTGCCGGGTCATGGACTTCACCGTCGTCCGGGATGCGACACCCGCCGAGTCCGGGTTCACCTTCCGCACGCTGATCCACCGGCAGTCGCTCGCCGCCATCGTGCTCGGCCAGGCGGTCGAGCCGGACCCGGCGCCCTTCGACGAACGGCGGGTCGGCCTGCACCACCTCGGCTACCACGTGCCCGACCGCGCCGAACTGGACCGGTGGGCCGCCCACCTCGACACGGTCGGTGCCGAGCACTCCGGGGTCCGCGAGCTGTTCCTGGAGGCCGGCTACGGCATCTGGCTTCGCGACCCGGACAACATCTGGCTGGAGTTCTACTGGCTCAACGCCGACTACTTCATGGACCGGCTGCGCCAGCAGCGCCGGGCCGAGCGAGCGGCGCGGACCGCCGCCGGCACGCGTTGATTGTAGGGTCTTGCCGAACACAACACACGCTGTGGATAGTGGGTTGCGGGCCGCCGCCGGCGTGGACGTGTGCACCGACGACTTGGAGACCGACGTGGAAGAGACCCGGAACAGCGTCTACTGGCACGACACCGAGCCGGTCGAGGTCGGTGAACCCCTCGACGGCGACGCGAGCTGCGACATCTGCATCGTCGGCGCCGGGTACACCGGCCTGTGGGCGGCGCACTTCCTCGCCGAGGCCGAGCCCTCGGCCGACATCCGGGTGCTGGAGGCCGAGGCGGTGGGCAGCGGCGCGTCCAGCGCCAACGGCGGGTTCGTCGGGCTCACCGCCGGCAAGGTGCTGCGCCGGCTGTTGTGGTACTACGGCCGGGAGAAGGCCGCCGGCGTCTACCGCACCGGCGCCCGGTCCATCATCGACATCGGCCGGTTCTGCCGCCAGTACGGCATCGACGCCGACTTCGCGATGAACGGCATGCTCCAGGTGGTCACCGACCGCAAGCAACTGGCCCGGCTCGAACTTCAGGTCAAGCGCAGCGAGCGCACCGGCCTGCGCGGCTCGTTCAAGCTGCTGGGCCGCGACGAGGCCCAGCAACGCATCGGCTCGGAGCAGGTGCTCGGCGCGCTGCGGACCACCGGTGCGCTGGTCAACCCGCACCGGCTGGCGCAGGGCCTGGCCCGGGTGGTACGTGAGCAGGGCGTCAGCATCCACGAGCGGACCCCGGTCATCGAGGTACGCAAGGTCGGCAACCGCTACCGGGTGACCACCCCGACCGGCACGGTGACCGCGAACGAGGTCGTCCTCGCCACCAACGCCTGGCAGCACAGCTTCGCGCAGACCCACACCAAGGTCATGCCGGTGTGGAACTACCTGATGGTGACCGAGCCGCTGACCGACGCGCAGCTGGCCCGGGTCGCCTGGCCCGGCCGGGAGGGGGTCAGCAACTCGCTGTCTTTCGCCCACGCCGCCCGGCTGACCGCCGACAACCGGGTCGTCTGGTCCGGCGGCCGGTGGTACTACTTCGACCAGCGGGACACCGACCGGGGCCACATCCGCAACGACGCCGCCTACCGCGACCTGCGCGAGTCCTTCGTCCGGTTCTTCCCGGCCTGGCGCGACGTGCGGTTCAGCCACGCCTTCGGCGGGCCGATCGGCTGGAGCCGCACCTTCATCCCACAGTTCGGCCGCACCGGCGACGGCCTGGTCTACGGGCACGGCTACACGGGCAACGGGATCGCGCCCAGCCACACCGGCGGGAAGATCCTGCGTGACCTGGTGCTGCGCCGCGACACCGAGTACACCGAGCTGGCCTTCGTCACCGTCAACCAGCCCAAGTTCGCCAAGGGCGCCATGGGTGACAAGGGCGCGCACCTGTTCATCTGGCGGCAGGAGACCGGCGACCGGCTGCCGCTGCTGCTGCCGCACTCGGCCGCGCTGGCGCCGCGGGCGTTCTTCGCGGCCCGCGCCGCGCGCCGGGCCCGGATGGCCGGCGCCGACCGCTGACCCGTCGACCCCAGACGTCGTCGGAGTAGAGCGACTTGTGCCCGCCCGCCTCCGACACCGCGCGCTCGATCTCCCGGTTGACGTCGCC
>NZ_JBFBAO010000310.1:0-8723 GCF_040682255.1 Micromonospora sp. NPDC051296
GACCACCATGTCGAACCGGCTCGGCTGGGCCGTCGTGGCGGCACAACGGGTCGAGGTGGTGGCCAGGTCGCGCTCGCCGACCTCAAGCGCCAGGCGCACGATGTCCGGCGCCAGCTCGAGGCAATCGGCCTGCCGCGCCGGTGACAGATCCAGCCACGGTCTGCGCAGCGCCAACGCCCGGGCCGCATCGCCGAGCATCTCGGCGCGCACCGCGAGCGCGTCGCCGATCACCATGCGTTGATGCAACGGCAGGTCGGTCAGCTCGACGCCGTCGACGTAGCCGCCCAGCCGGAGGTGTTCCTCGGCGAGGTCACGTTGTTCCCGGGAGTATGCGATGGCGGCCACGAAGCCGTGCAAATATGCCAGGGGGTTGCCGTCCATCTGTGCCGGAATGCTTGCGACGTGGGCGATCGCCTCGTCCCACCGGCCCCGCAGGAAACTGGCGAAGGTCGCCTCTCCGGCGATCCACGACCCGCGTACCGTGCCGGCCTGCTCGGCCATGACCAGTGCCCGGCGCAACTCGGCGTCGTACTCGCTCCACCGCGCGTCGGCGGCCAGCGCCGCCAGCTCGCGAGACACCAGCACCAGGCGCAGGTCGACCGCTTCGGGATCGGTGTCCTCGGTATCGAGCACGGCCATCGCCTTGGCCCGCAGCTCGTATTGGGCGGCGGGATCCAGGATGGACAGCGCGTGGTAGGGAAAGGCGCTGGCGAACGCGTCGTCGCACTGGCGGGCCAGCGTGAACGCCTCCTCGGCACGCGCGCGAGCCTCCTGCTGTTGATCGAGGTCGACCAGGAGCAGCGTGGACAGTGCGGCCAACCGGGCCCGCCAGCGGGGTGGCACGTTCGGGTTCGCCAGACCGGACGTGACCACGGCGAGCGCGTCGGTGAACCGCCCGAGCCGCCCCGCCGCGCGGACGAACTGTACCCGCGCCACCCCTTCCACCTCGCCGCCCGGCCCGGCGCGGAACACGGCCTGGGCATTGTTGGTCGACTCCTCAAAGCGGCCGAGCCAGAACTGGGCCTGCGCGAGCCGGCAGCGCAGTGTCGGCAGGATCTCGCCGGACTGGCTGGCCTCGGCGACCGCGCGGGCGAGCAACTCGGCGGCGACGGCGGGCGCGGTCCGCACCATGGTCTCCGGGATGCCGGCGAGCCAGTTCGCCGCCCAGCTGTCGGGACGCCCGGCGGCCAGCAGGTGCCGGGCCACGACGTCCCGGTCGTAGCCGGCCTCGGCGAGCGCTCGGGCCATGCCGCGGTGGAACTCCTCGCGTACCGCCGGCGGGGACTGTTCGGCCAGTACCTGCCGGATCAACTCGTGCCGGAACCGTAGGCGCCGCCCCTCGGCCCGCAGGACGCCGGTGGCGATCGCCTCGTCTACCACCTCCGACAGTTGCGCGGTGGACCGGCCGGTCACCACCGAACACTCCGCCACCTCGAACTCGGTGCCGAGCAGCGCGGCCACCCGCAGCGTGCGATGGGCGGACTCCGACAGGAAGCCCAACCGCCGGGCGACTGCGGCCACCAGCGACTCCGGCGTGGCACCCGCCTCGCCGACGAGTTCCGCCACGCCGCCGGTGATGCGCAACAGCGCGTCGCGGGACAGGGCCTCGGTCAGCTCACGCAGGTACAGCGGGTTACCGGCGGCCCGGTCGAGTTCGGCGGTCAGCAGCGGGCCGGGGCGGGCACCGAGCACCATGGTCGCCAGGGAGGATGTCGCGGTCCGGTCGAGTGGGCCGAGGTCGATGACGCAGGCGCCGAGATCGGCGACGACGGTACGGAGCCGGCGCAGTGCCCGGTTCGTGGCTGCCGGTCGGCAGCCGGCCATCACCAGCAGCGGGATCTGGTCCACCGACCGGGCCAGCCGATGCCACAGTCCGACGCTGGCCTCGTCGGCCCACTGAAGATCGTCGAGCGTCAGCACGACCGGACCCTTGGTGCAGAGCCGGTCGATCAGGGCGATCATCCGTTCGCCGACCGCGCCGACCGAGAGCACGCCGGCGGTGTCGCCCTGCAACATGCGGGCGAGTTCTGCCCGGTCCGGATCGGTGGCCCGGGTGGAGACCCCCAGGCACTCCGCCATCAGGCGCAGCGGGAAGTCCTCCATGAACTCGTCGCCGCCGGCACTCAGTACGGTGCAGCCGGCTTCACCCAGGCGTCGCATCACCTCGCCCAGCAAGGTGGACTTGCCGATGCCCGACTCGCCCTCGATCCAGACCACGTTGCCGCGGCCGTCGACGATCCCCCGCATCAGATCGTCGAGAATGGACAGTTCTGGCACTCGGCCAGCCAGGCGTGTCACCTGCGGAAGGGACATGGACCCACCATAGGGGGGTACGCGAGCCGCCCGCCATGGCCGCACAGCCGGTACTTCGGAGCGGTTTACGGCTGTCCCGGTCGGGTGGTCCGACCGGGACCGGCGGTGCGGACTCGGGTCAATGACTCCTACGTGCGGAAGGCGACGTGGGCTCACCGGTGCCGGCCGGTGAGCCCACGATCAGTGCGGCTGGATCAGGCCCGGGACCACTTCTGGTTGGGGGTGCCGGCGCAGTCCCAGAGTTGCAGCCGGCCACCGTTGTTCGGGTTGTTGTCCCGCACGTCGACGCACCGGTTCGCGTTGAGGTTGACCAGGTCGCCGGCGGCGTTGAGGGTGAAGCGTTGGGCCGGGTTGCCGTTGCAGGTGACGAGGTTGACCTCGGTGCCGTTGGCGGTGCCGGCCCAGGCCGGGTCCATGCACTTGCCCATGGCGCGGATGGTGCCGTCGGCGGCGAAGGTCCACGCCTGAGCGGCGGTGGTGTTGCAGTCCCAGATCTGTAGCGGTGCGCCGTCGTACGGGTTGGCGCTGGGGATGTCGATGCACCGGCCGCTCTGCTGGCCCCGGATCCGGGTGGTGCCCGGGTTGCCGTCCGGGACGTAGCTGTAGACCCGGACGTAGTCGACCAGCATCTGCTGCGGGAACTGGGTGGAGCCGTCGGGGTAGCCGGGCCAGTTTCCGCCGACCGCGACGTTGAGAATCATGAAGAAGGGGTGGTCGAACACCCAGCGGTTGCCGCCGAGCCGGCTCGGGTCGACCCGGTGGAACTCGACGCCGTCGAGGTACCAGCGGATGATGTTCGGCTCCCAGTCCACCCGGTAGGTGTGGAAGGTGTCGGCCAGCGGCTGCCCGATGGTGCGGCTGCCGGTGATCCCGCCGCCGCCGGAGTAGCCGGGCCCGTGGATGGTGCCGTAGACCGTGTTGGGCTCCCGACCGATGTTCTCCATGATGTCGATCTCGCCGGCGGCGGGCCAGCCGACGCTGCCCATGTTGTTGCCGAGCATCCAGAAGGCCGGCCAGATCCCCTGGCCACGCGGGATCTTGATGCGCGCCTCGAACCGGCCGTACGCCTGGGTGAAGGTGGCGGCGGTCAGCAGCCGGGCCGAGGTGTACTCACACCGGCCGTAGTGGCACTGGTAGTTGGCCGGGTTCTCCCGGCGGGCGGTGATGACCAGGTTGCCCTGCCCGTCGTGCACCGCGTTGCTGGTGCTGTTGGTGTAGTACTGCCGCTCGTTGTTGCCCCAGCCGCCGCCGCCGATGTCGAAGCGCCACCGGGACTGGTCGACCGGCGTGCCGGCCGGTGCGTTGAACTCGTCCTGCCAGGTGAGGCCGCCGATGGCGGCGGCGGCCGGCGCGGCGTTCACGGGTACGACGAGCACGCTGGCGACGATGGCCGCGGCGAGGACGGCGGCTCCCCGTCGGAGCCTGCGGGAGATGGCGGACACGATGATCTCCTTAGGGGTGGACGGATGAGGTGGGCGCCTCGGCGAGGAGGGGGAGCGCTCTCTCTATCGCAGTCTGTCGATTTGTCGAGCTTTAGTCAAGGTTGTTAACAGTGATCATCCGGGTTCGCCGATGCGGCCGAGGCGCGGTGGTGGGCGCAGCGGCGGCGCTCGCTCGACCTCCGGCGACCGTCAACCGATGGTTGACGACGACGCGCCGTCAACCTAGAGTTGACGCATGACGAATCCTGTCCAGATGAGCAACCCGGTCCGCCTCGACGAACTCATCGAGGCCATCAAGAAGGCCCATTCCGACGCCCTCGACCAGCTCACCGACGCGGTCATGGTGGCCGACCACATCGGCGAGATCGCCGACCACCTGATCGGCCACTTCGTCGACCAGGCCCGGCGTTCCGGGGCCTCCTGGACCGAGATCGGCCGCAGCATGGGAGTGAGCAAGCAGGCCGCGCAGAAGCGTTTCGTGCCCCGGGCCGACGCCGCACCGCTGGACCCGCAACAGGGGTTCAGCCGCTTCACCCCGCGGGCCCGCAACGTCGTGATGGCGTCGCAGAACGAGGCCCGGGCCGCCGGTAACGCCGAGATCAGCCCGGTTCACCTGGTGCTCGGCCTGCTCGCCGAGCCGGAGGCGCTGGCCGCGAAGGCGCTGGCCGCCGGCGGCGTGTCGGTGGAGGCGGTGCGCGAGGCGGCCACGGCGGCGCTGCCGCCGTCGTCGGGTGAGGCGCCCGACCTGATCCCGTACGACGCGGCGGGCAAGAAGGCCCTGGAGCTGACCTTCCGCGAGGCGCTGCGGCTCGGGCACAACTACATCGGCACCGAGCACATCCTGCTGGCGCTGCTGGAGCAGGAGGACGGCGAGGGCGTGCTCACCGGCCTCGGCGTCGACAAGGCCGCCACCGAGGCGAACATCGTGGCGACCCTCGCCCAGATCCAGGCCTTCCCGACGAAGTAGGAGAGACCGTCAGCCGGGCGGTGATTGACGGTCTCTCTGTGGTCAGGACGCGGTGGGGAAGCCGTACCGGGCGGCGTGCTCCGGGTCGGCCGGGTCGATCTGGCGCAGCCCGGCGTCGGCGAGGCGCTTGTTGACCTCGTCGAGTCGCTCGCGTACCAACTGGGCCTCCTCCTCGGTGACCCGACCCCGGTGCGGCTTGCCCGCGTGCTCGACGGTGCCGTAGTCGATCTTCTCGGCACTGCGGCGCGTCTTCGGCGGGCGTACCCGCTCAGCGGTCTTCAGCAGTTGCGCCATCGGCATGTCGGTGGCCATGGCGTCGAACTCGCTCGCGGTCAGCACCACCCGGCGCGGTTCGCCGTGGCCGTGCCGGTCGTGGATCTCGACCACCGCCACGTCCAGCGCGGCGTCGTCGATGCTCTCCACCTCGACCGGGGTCGCGTCCAGCTGCACGGGCCCGGCCACCAGGTCAGGGTGCTCCAGGACGACGACGCGAACGGCCTCGTCGTCGGGGCGCAGCACCGTGCCGGTGAAGTCGGAGACGTGGATCGTCTTCTTACCCATGTGCGCAGCAGCTCCTGTCGTAACCCGGTCAAAGGACCAGAAGACGTTACCCGACAGGTGTGCGAAAGACCGCGTTGGCTCGCCGGGCGTCAGAGGGTGTTGAAGTGGCGCCGGGCGGAGGTGCCCGCCGGCAGTTCGTTCAGCTCGTGCCAGGAGGGGGTGCCGACCTCGGTGCGGTGGCCACGGTACGGCGGCTGGGTCGGGAACCGCCCGGCGGCCGTACGACCGCGCCATATCCGCTCGATGTCGTGCTGGTAACGGTCGTTCGACTGATTCGGCATGACCCCCACCGTCCCAAAGAAATTTGTCCATGTATGGAATTAGGTATGACGGTTGATCGATGGATAGGGTTCCCGGCTGGGGCGATCATCGCCCGATCGGTTCGCTCCGCCGACGCGCCCGTCGTACCGTGAGCGGCGTCGAGGCGGCAGCGACGGCGCGGGAGGTGGGTGATGCTCGACCGGCGGCTTCACCTGCACCTGGCGACCTGGCTGGGGCAGTGGCCGGCTGGCCCGGGCCGGCACGTCGTGGGATCGGCGCGGCGCGCCCGACCGGCCTGGGATGGTCGGTTGCGACCGGCCATCGCGGTCACCGCGGGAGCGAGCACCGTGCTGTCCGTACCCCCGGACCGGGTCGCGGCGGTGCGTGAACTGGTCCGGCGGCCGGACCAGCTGCTGCGTGCCCTGCCGGCGGCGGTCGGTCATCCCGGCTGGGTGGTCCACGACGACGTGTTCCGGTGGAGCTTTGCGCCCACGCCCCTGCCCGATGTCGGCGAGTGGATCCCACCCACCACCGTCGGGCTGCCGTCCTGGCTGCGCCTGTTCGACCGGGCCGTGCTGGTGGTCCGGGACGACCGCGGCCGCTACCTGGCCGGGGTCGGGATCAAACGCCACGACCGGCACGGGCACGAGCTGGCGGTGGGCACGGTGCCCGCCGCCCGGGGGCGGGGACTGGCCCGGTGCCTGGTCGCCCAGGCCGCCCGCCGGGTGCTCGACGACGGCGCCATACCGACCTATCTGCACGACCGGGGCAACGCCGCCTCCGCCCGGGTGGCCGCGGCGGCCGGCTTCCCAGACCGGGGCTGGCGGTCGTACGGGGTCTACCCCGGCTGAGCACTGACGGCAGGGCGCGGACCGTGGATCCCGGGCCGGATCCACGGTCCGCAGCCTCCCCCCAGGCCCGTGTGAGGCTCGACCCCGATCACGCTACGTATCCAGACGCCCGGCGGCAAGCTGCCAGCGCCGCATGCGTGGTGTCCAATAGTGGACTTGACCTGGCCTGACGTGCCGGGCATCGACCGTCCGGGTCAGTGACGCAGGGTGCGTATCAGGTCGAGGACCTGCCGGGTGACCGGGCGCAGCACTCGCAGCCGGGACAGCGCCACCAGCCGGTCGATCAGCGGCACCGCGCCGTCGATCAGCCGCCGGGTCCTGGTCTGTTCCGGCGAGCGGTCGTGGACCCAGTAGAGCACCGTTCCCATGTACGCCAGCCAGAGCAGCTCGGGCAACTGGGGGCGCAGCTCCGCGTCGACCTTGGCGGTGGAGCCCGCCAGCACCTCGGCGAAAAGCTCGATGGACGCCTGGCGTGGCCCGGTGGACTCGGCGGAGAAGGGGCTCAGCGGTGAGGTGGGCTCCGCGGCGGTCTTGAAGAAACTGGCCGCGAACTCGTGCGACGGGGTCAGCACGTCGATGCCTGCGTGCAGCACCCCGGCCAGCCGGGCGGCGAAGTCCGACTCGCGTTCCAACACCGGCCGCGCCGCTGCCCGGTGTTCCACCTGCGTCCGGGCGTAGAACTCCTGGATCAGGTGTTCCTTCGAGCCGAAGTAGTAGTAGGCGTTGCCGACCGCGACCCCGGCCTCCTGGGCGATTGCGCGCATGGTGGTGCGGGCGTAGCCACGTTCGCGGAACAACCGCATCGCGGTTTCCAGGATCAGCTGCCGGGTCTGCCCGCCCCGGGCGGTGGCCGGCTCACCCGCAGCGGTCGTCGGCGCAGTCTGGTCGGTCATCCGGGCCACCGTATCCCGCCGTGCCACCGGCCGGCTCCGGCCACGGTTCACGGACGCGTTCGCGAATCGCCGAGGCGGCGGCCACCATTCGTCGAGCCAGCGGCAGCAGGTGGGGACGGGCCAGACGTTCGGCCGTCGCCCGGTGCTCGGCCAGCGCCCACAGACAGGCGAACCAGGCGCCGTCGCCGGCGTACACCTCACCGGTGTCGGCCACCACCGTCAGGTCGCGCAGCGTCGCCTCGTGGTCCAGGCCGGGGAACCGCCGCCGGGCCTCGGCCGAGCCGGCCGGCAGGAACTCCAGGGGTACGAGCTGAGTCCGCGACGCCAGCCAGCCGCGCGCGGCCCGGCACAGTGGGCAGTGTGCGTCGTACAGGACGGTGAGCCTCCGGATGCCACCGCCCCCGTGCGCGGTGGCATCCGGCAGCCCACCGGTCCCGCCCGTCGGGCAGGCGGTCATCGGGGTGGCGGGGTCGGGTCTGCCGTCCCGGTGACCTGGCCGTGCGGGGCGGCCGGGTAGGCGTGCTGCTGCATCGGCAGCCGGCCGACCGGGGGGAGTGGCGGATGGGTGGCGAGCTGGCGCAGCCGGCTGTGGCGGTACCGGCCGAGTGCGAAGACGTTGAAGAAGTGCAGCGCGCCGAGTACCAGCAGCACCAGGCCGATCTTCAGGGACAGCTCCTCCATCGCCCGGCTGGTGGACCCGATCGCTCCCGAGTGGCGCATCGCCACCGTCACGTAGCCGAGGTTGAGCAGGTAGAAACCGACCACCAAGAGGTTGTTCACGGCGCGGGCGAGACGCTCGTCGCCGAACACCTCCTCGAGGAAAATCATTCCGTTGCGGGTCAGTGCCCGGGCCACCCAGACGGTCAGGCCGATGCTGACCGCCAGGTAGACCAGGTACATCCAGACCTTGATGTCCATGTCGAACCCCCGTCTTGAACGTGTTCAACTTCCGGCCGCCTTAGCGTAGGACAGATGTTGAACACGTTCAAGAAGTAACTCAGGCGGTCAGGCCCAGCGCCTCGGCGGCGGCCCGACCGTTGGCGTGGCTCGCGCCGTACGTGATGACGAAGGCCCGCGCGCCGACTGGCCGCCAGCTGGCCGGCCAGCCCATCTCCACCACGATCACCGGGTGCGTGGCGGCCAGCGTGGCGGCCAGCTCCGGGCCGCCGGGCAGGCGGTGCAGGTGCCGGCCGACCAGCACGATCGGGCGGATGCCGGCGCGTCGGCGCAGCGCGTCCGGGTCGGCCTCGGCGGCCACCACCCGGATCTCCTCGGTGCCGTTCAGGTGCGGGCCGAGACCCCACGGCACCCGGCCCTCGGCGATGGTGGACGCGGCGTGCAACTGCACCACCAGCGGGTGGTCCAGGCCGGCCAGTACGCCCTCCACCCGTACCAAGGCCCGGCCGTACCCGTAGAAACGCAGGTGCAGTGCGAC
>NZ_JBFBAO010000311.1:0-8690 GCF_040682255.1 Micromonospora sp. NPDC051296
CGTGGCCCTGGTAGAAGATGTGGTCGCCGCCGCCCGGGTGGTTCTTGCCCCGGAAGAAGTGGTTGAAGCCCACCTCGTACAGCGACGCTGAGCTGACCCTGCTGGTCGCGGAGACGGTGACCTACCCGGTGCCGGGCCGCCCAGGTGCTCGCCGACCACGGACTCGGCGCCACCGTGTGCCTCGTGATGCCACCCGGTCGTGAGCTGGTCGCCGCGGATCCGCAGACCATCCGGTCCACACAGGACTACCTGTTGCGCGTGGTGGACGCCGCCGCGACGGTCGGTTCGCCGGTGATCGCCGGGCCGGCGTACGCGTCGGTCGGCCGCACCTGGCGACTGTCGCCCGCCGAACGGGCCGCGGCGTACGCGCAGCTGCGGGCGAGCCTCGCACCCGTCGTCGAGCACGCGGGCACGGCCGGCGTCACGGTGGCCGTCGAGCCGCTCAACCGCTACGAGACGAGCCTGCTCAACACCATCGGCCAAACCCTCGACGCGATCGGCGACCTGCCGCACTGCGGGGTCGCGCTCGACCTCTACCACCAGAACATCGAGGAGACGGACATCCCGGCGGCGATCCGCGCGGCCGCCGGCCGGGTGGCACACGTCCAGGTGTGCGGCAACGACCGCGGCGCCCCCGGCGCCGACCACCTGGACTGGCCGGCGATTCTCGGCGCAGTCGACCAGGCGGGCTATACCGGCCCGCTGTGCATCGAGTCGTTCACCGCGGAGAACGCGACGATCGCCACCGCCGCCTCCATCTGGCGTCCGCTCGCCGCCAGTCAGGACGCGATCGCCGTGGACGGCCTGAAGTTCCTGCGGGCGGTGATGCCCTAGCGCCGACGGCCAACTTCACACCAGCCCGACGGCGCCGGCACGCCGCACGGTCACGCCAACACCAGTAGATCCTCGCGTCCCAGAGAGGTCCCCCATCTCATGAACGTGGCCTGGCGTCCCCGGTGGGGACGGATACTCGCGTTACCCCTTGTCGGCGCCCTCGCGCTTTCCATGGTCAGCCCACCGCCGGCGGCCGCCCAGCAGACCGAGCAAGACCAAGCCCATGTGCTGATCTTCACCAAGACCACCCAGTTCCGGCACACCGAGGCCATCGACCAGGGCGTACCCGTGCTGCGGGCCGCCTTCGCCGAGGCCGGCATCACCTCGCAGCACACCGAAGACTCATCGATCTTCAACGACGCCGACCTCGCCCAATTCGACGCCCTGGTGATGTTCCAGGCCTCCGGCGACCCGTGGACCGCCGACCAGAAGGCGGCGATGGAGCGCTACATGCAGGCCGGCAACGGCATCGTCGCCATCCACAACGCGACCGACATGCGCGGCAACTACGCGTGGTGGGACAACATGATCGGCGCGTTGATGCCCGGCCACGCCGCCACCGGCACCAGCCCCGGCCTGCCGGGCACGGTCCGCGTCGAGGACCAGACCCACCCGTCGACACGTCACCTGCCGCAGCGGTGGCAGCGCGCCGACGAGTGGTACAACTACTCGCTCAACGTCCGTGGCAACGCCCATGTGCTCGCGACGATGGACGAGACGACGTACAACCCGGGCGGCAACGCCATGGGCTACGACCACCCGATCTCCTGGTGCAAGCCGTACGACGGCGGTCGTGCCTGGATGACCGGCATGGGTCACTTCGGCGCCCACTACACCGGCGAGACGCAGCTGGTGCAGCACATCCTCGGTGGCGTGAAGTGGGCCTCCGGGGTCGAGCCGGGCGACTGCTCCGGCACCAGCTGGAACACCTACGAGCGGGTCCCGCTGGACCAGAACACCAGTGCCCCGTTCGCCATGGACGTCGCACCGGACGGCCGGGTCTTCTTCACCGAGCTGGTACGCGGCCAGATCCGGGTGTACGACCCGCAGACCAGGACGACCAGGACCGCGATCACGATCCCGGTGTACTCCGGCGGTGAGGACGGGCTGCTCGGCATCGCGCTCGACCCGAACTTCGCCGAGAACGGCCACCTCTACATCTACTACGCGCCGGCGAGCGCGAACGACAGCGACCCGGCGAACTTCTTCAACCGGCTGTCCCGTCTCACCGTCGGGCCGGGCTCGCAGATCGACCGCGCCACCGAGAAGATCCTGCTCGAGGTGCCGGCGCGGCGGCTGCCCGACGAGCCCGGTCACACCGGTGGCGGCCTCGCGTTCGACCCGGACGGCAACCTCTACCTCGGCGTCGGCGACGACGTGAACCCGCACTCCGAGCCGTCCGGCGGTTACGCGCCACTGTCCGAACGGAACGGGACCTTCCACGACGCGCGGGAGACCTCGGCCAACACCAACGACCTGCGCGGCAAGCTCCTGCGGATCCGTCCCGAGCCGGACGGCACATACTCCATCCCCGCGGGCAACCTGTTCGAGCCGGGCACGGCGAAGACCCGGCCGGAGATTTACGCCATGGGCTTCCGCAACCCGTTCCGGTTCTCGGTCGACCCGAAGACCGGGGCCGTCGGGATGGCGGACTACTCGCCGGACAACAGCAACGACAACCCGGACCGCGGGCCCGCCGGCATCTCCGAGTGGAACCTCATCACCGAGCCCGGCTTCTACGGCTGGCCGCTGTGCATGGGCAACAACGAGCCCTTCCGGGACGTGGACTACCGGACCAGCCCGGTCACCGTCGGTGCGTACTTCGACTGCAACCGCCCGATCAACGACTCGGTACGCAACACCGGTCTGACCGAGCTGCCGCCCGCCAAGCCGGCGAACATGTGGTACGGCTACAAGCGTTCCTCGGTACCGTCGGTCATCCCGCAGGGCGGTGGCCTGGCCCCGATGGGCGGCCCGTTCTACCAGTACGACCCGGACCTGGAGTCGGACACCAAGTTCCCGCCGTACTACGACGGCAAGCCGTTCTTCTACGAGTGGGCGCGGAACAAGATGTACTCGATCATCCCGAACGGGCAGGGCGGGGTCGAGAAGGTCAACCCGTTCCTGCCGCAGCAGCAGTTCCTCGCGCCGATCGACTCCAAGTTCGGCCCCGAGGGCTCGATGTACGTGCTGGACTGGGGTGGCGGCTTCGGCCGTGACAACCCGAACTCGGGGCTGTACCGGATCGACTACATCTCCGGATCGCGCTCACCCACCGCGAAGATCAGCGCCTCGCCGGACTCCGGGCAGGCACCACTCGAGGTTGGGTTCGACGGCTCGGGCAGCTCCGACCCCGAGAACGAGCAACTGCGGTACGAGTGGGACTTCACCGGCGACGGCGTGGTCGATTCCACCGCGCTGAAGCCGACCTTCACCTACACGGGCAACGGCGTCTACAACGCCCGGCTCACGGTGACCGACCCGCACGGCAAGACCGGCACCACCACGGTGCCGATCACGGTCGGCAACACCCGGCCGGAGGTGAAGTTCAACCTGCCGCCGAGCGGGGCGTTCTTCGACTTCGGTGACGAGATCAGCTGGAACCTGTCCGTCAGCGACGCCGAGGACACCCAGATCAACGACGCCGACGTGGTGATCCAGCCGGCGTTGGGCCACGACGAGCACGCGCACCCGGCCGAACCGCTGCACGGGCGCACCGGCTCGGTGACCACCGCCCTCGGCGGCGGGCACGGCGAGGACATGAACGTCTTCTACGCGCTCGACGGCCGCTACGCCGACTCCGGCGGCGCGGGTGGCATCCCGAGCCTGACCGGCTCGGACACCACGCTGATATTCCCGAAGCAGCGAGAGGCGGAGTTCTTCCGCAACTCGTCGAACGTGACGGTCGCCCCGTCACGTGACGTCGAGGGACACGCGGACTCCATCGCCGGCCAGAACGGCGCCTGGGCGTCGTACGAACCAATCAGCCTGTACAACGTGGACCGGCTAATCCTGCGCGTGTCGGCCGCCAGCGCGAGCCGGATCGAGCTGCGGCGGGGCGCGCCGGACGGTGAACTTCTCGGCACCGCGCAGGTGCCGGCGACCACCAGCGGCGGCTACGTCGACGTCCCGGTCCAGGTGTCCGACCCCGGCGAGACGTTCACCCTGTACGTGGTCTTCCCGGGCGCGGGCGAGCGGCGCCTGAACTTCATCGAGGCCGACGGCAAGGGCGTCTCACCGACCAGCAAGCCGAAGGTCGCGGTGACCTCCCCGACGCCGGCCGACCAACTGGAGCCGGGCGAGATCCAGGTGACCGCCGACGCGAGCGACGCGGAGAACACCATCACCAAGGTCGAGTTCTTCGTCGACGGCACGTCGATCGGCACCGACACCACCGCCCCGTACTCGGTGACCTGGAACGCGCCCTCGGAGAAGCGTTACCAACTGACCGCGGTCGCGACCAACGACAAGGGCCACCACACGAAGTCCCGCATCGTGCAGGTCGAGGTCGGCGACCTCTACGGAGCCTGGCAGACCTTCACCAACACCACCGCCACCTTCGACCGACCGGACCAGGACACCTGGATCGTCAAGGCCGGCGGCGCGAACATGTGGCAGGGCACCGACCAGTACGGCTCGGCGTACCTGCCGGCAGCGGCCGGCAACACCTGGACCGCCACGGTGAAGATCGAAAGCCAGACGAACACGAACAACTCCGCCAAGGCCGGTCTGATCGTCCGCAACGACGTCACCCGGCCCGGCAGCTCACCGGGGTACGCGGCGATGACGCTGCGGGCGGGCTCCGGGTTCGAGTGGCTGCGCGACACCGACGGCAACGGCCAACTCGACGCCAGCACCGGCGCCAGCACGACGAGCTACCCGTCCTGGGTGCGGATCGTGCGGGACGGCGGGAGGTACTACGGGTACTGGAGCAAGGACGGGAGGTCGTTCACCCCGGTCGGTGACCCGGTGACCCTGCCCGGCGCGGCCGGCCAGCAGGACATCGGCCTCGCCGTCACCGCGCACCACGCGTCGGCCGTCAGCGAGGTGAAGTTCACCGGATTCACGCTGGTCAACGAGGCCGTCCACCCGGCACCGCCGGAGGCCGCTCCGGGCTGCGCCGTCCGCGGCTCGGACAACTTCGACGGTGACACGCTGAACACCACCCGATGGACCACGGTACGGAACGCGCCGAACCTACCGGTGCGGGTCACCAACGGCGGGCTAGTGCTGCCGGTCACCAACGGTGACATCAACGAGGCCAACGTCGGGCCGATCAGCTACGTCGGTCAGCGCGCCCGGACCGGGCCGTGGACGATCACCACGAAGGTGACCATCCCGCACGACCGCGAGTGGCAGCACGCCGGCCTGCTCATGCACGGCAGTGACAACGACTACGTCAAGCTGGCGTTTACCCGCAACGCGTCCGGCGGCCGGATCATGGAGTTCCAGACCGAAGCCGGCGGGACGCGGACCTGGCACGCCAACGTGGGCGTACCGGCGAATTTCCCCACCACCGCGCACCTGCGACTGGTCAGCGACGGACAGCGGCTGACCGCGGCCTACTCCGCCGACGGCCAGACCTGGACCGCGCTCGCCGCCACCGCGAACGTCATCCCGAACGCGACCGTCGGCCTCATGGCCGCCGGTGACGTCGGGACGTCGCAGGTCAACGCCGTGTTCGACAACTTCACCAGCACGCCGGACGGCACGGACGACGGCGTCCGCGCGCCCAGCGACGAGTTCGACGGCAGCGGGATCGACGGCTGCCGGTGGAACGCCGTGGTCCGGTACGACTCGACCAAGGTCGCGGTGAGCAACGGTGCGCTGCGGATCGAGACCCAGCAGGGCGACATCAACGGCACCGACAACTCGCCGCGGAACTTCATCCTGCAGAAGATCCCCGCGGACGTCGCCGCCGGCGACTGGACGATCGAGACCAGGCTGACGCCGACGATGCTGCACCGGTGGCAGTTGGCCGGTTTGCTGGTCTACAACAACGACGACAACTACGTGAAGTTCGACGTCGTGGCCAACAACGCCGCCGGTGCGCCAACCGACCTGCGCGCCGAGCTCGTCTCGGAACGCAACGCGCAGTTCGGCAACGGCGGTAACCGGTCGATCGACATCGCCGACTCGACCGAGAGCGGCTGGTACCACCTGCGACTGAGCCGCAGTGGCAACACCTACTCGGCCCAGATCAGCGACGGCGGGATCAACTGGACCTCACTCGGCCAGCCGGTAACCAACGACGCCGTGATGACCTCCTTCGGTCTGATGGCGTTGGGGCCGGAGCAGACGCAGCCGGTCACCGTCGCGTTCGACCACTTCCGGGTACTCGCCGCGACAGAGTTGCCCCTGACGGTCACCGCGCAGGTGCGGTGCGTGGCGGGCAAGGCGTACCTGGCGGTGCAGGCGAACAACGGACACGACGCGGCCGTGAGCATCGCTCTGGAGAGCGCGTACGGCAACAAGGCCGCCGCCGACGTCGCGCCGGGTGGGAACGCCTTCCAGCAGTTCAACACCCGGGCAACCGCGGTCTCGGCCGGCTCGGCGACCGCCCGCGCCAGCGGGACGCTCAACGGCGCGGCCGTGACGACCGTCGTCACCAAGGAATACCCGGCCGTCAACTGCGCCGACCCCCGTCCAGCCCAGTAACTGAAAGCAACAACGGAGAGATCGAAGGAACAAACGGAGTCATCAGCGGTTGCTCGCAGCCGGCGCAGACCTGAGGGCCAAGCTGTGAGTGGATGACGGCGAGCCGGTGCCGGCCGGCTGCCGACCAGTGCCGGAGCATGCCACGCGTGCTCCGGCACTGGGTCTTCCAGGGCGGGTGTCCGGGCGTCAGGTCCGGTTGCGGAGTGCCGGGCCGCCGCACCTACGCGAGACGCTCCGGCAACCATGCCGCCAGCGCCGGTACGGCAGCCGAGGCGATGCCGTGCCCGACGGGATCCCGGCGGGCCACCGTCGAAGCGCCCGACTCCCCGAGCAGGTACGTCCAGGTGCGATCCAGCAGCTCCCGAGGGATCGCCGTGTCGTGCTCGCCCTGCGCCACGAATACCGGAACTCCGGCCAGCCGGGCAGCCGTCGTCGGCACACCCGCGTCGAACGGCAGCGTGCCGTAGAGGATCGCGGCGCCGGCGTAGCGCTTCGGGTCGTCGAGCAGCAGACCACCGGCGAAGGCGGCGCCTCCGCTGAAGCCGACCAGCGTCACCGGGCGGCCGGGTGGCGCGACGCCGTCGAGCCAGCCGCGAAACCAGTCCATCGTCTCGCGCAGCGACTCCGCCCGGGGTCGGCCGATGCCCCGGTTGGCGAACCACGCGAAGCCGGTGCCCTCGGCGATCGGGGCGCGCACCGCCGCGTACGACAGATGGGCGGGAAGATGGCCGGCGAGGGTGAGTATCTCCTGCTCGTGGGAGCCGCGGCCGTGCAGCAGTACGACCAGCGGCGCCGCGGGATCGGCAGATCCCGCGGTCGCCACCACCGGCGGGGCGAAGCCGCTCACGACCGCGTCCCGGCGTGCGCACGCCGCGCCGGACCGATGCCGGTGGTCACTGCGCCACCGCCAGGCCACCGGTCCAGCTGATCTTCTCACCGGCGGCGAGACTGATTTGCAGGAAGCCGATCGCCTCCAGCTCGCGGGCCCGCTTGAGGCCGCCCGCGTCGACTGCGCGCAGCCCGGCGGAGCTGACGACACCGGCGAGCAGCGCCTTCGCGTCCGCGTCGTCGCCGGCGATCAGCACGGTGGTCGGCAGACCGCCGACGGTCCCCGCTGCCAGGGTGCCGGCGAAGTTGGTGTTGAACGCCTTGACCACCCGCGACTCGGGCAGCGCTGCGGCGATCTCGGTGGTGGCGGAGCCGTCGGACGCAACGGTCAGGCTGTCGAAGGTCTCGAAGTTGAGCGGGTTGGTGATGTCGACGACCACCTTGCCGGCCAGCTGCGCGCCGCGCTGGGCGACAACCGCGGCCACCGAGGGGTACGGGACGGCGAGCACCACGATGTCGCCGGTGACCGCCTTGTCGGCCTGGGAGCTGTTCACCAGCTCAACCGTGTTGCCGCCCTTGGCCGCGAGGCCGGCGATGGCCTGACCCATGTTCCCGCTGCTGATGATGCTGATGTGTGCCATGACGTCCTCCAAGGGAGCTGATTAGTTGTCGCTACAACTATGACAAGCCCGATCGGTTGTAGCAACAACTAGTTTGGTGGCATACTGTGACCATGGACACGCGATGGCTCACGCCCGAGCAACTGGCCGCATGGGTGCGGCTTGCCGCCGTACTGGAACTTCTCCCGGCGGCGCTCGACAGTCAGCTACGCCGCGACGCCCAGCTGACCCACTTCGACTACTACGTGCTGGCCATGCTCTCCGAGGCCCCCGATCGCACCCTGCGGATGACCACGCTGGCCGAGCGCACGACCGCGACCCTCGCCCGCCTCTCCCACGTGGTGCAACGCCTCGAGTCCCGTGGCTTGATCCAACGTTTCCCCTGCCCCGAGGACCGGCGCGCGACCAACGCCCGCCTCACCGAGGCCGGCTGGCAGAAGGTGCGCGAAACCGCTCCCGGGCACGCCGCCGCCGTCCGGGCGAACGTCATTGACGCGCTGACCGACGAGCAGATCACCCAGCTGGCGGCCATCGCTGACGCGATTCTGCACCGTCTCGACCCCGGCGGCAGCTGCTCGGCGATCTACCAGCGTTACGACCAGGACCCCCGCCGGTAGGAACCCGATGGTGTACGGGGGCGCGGGGCGTACGGGCCGAAGGTCCTTTCGGGTGTGGGAGTTCGGCCCTGCGGTGTGGCTGGTGGCGGGGTCATGATGTGGGGGTCGGTGTTGGGGTTGTTGAGTTTTTGGG
>NZ_JBFBAO010000312.1:0-8633 GCF_040682255.1 Micromonospora sp. NPDC051296
GCCGTACCCGCCGATCATGATCGGCGGCGGCGGCGAGCAGCGGACCCTGCGGCTGGTGTCGAGGCCTGCGCGACGCGGACCGGCCTGAGCGCCGCCCGGCCAGCGGTGGCCCCGGCCAGCCGGGCCACTGTCCGGATCGCTGGCCGGGGCCGGTTTTCCGTTGTCCGGCAAGCGTTTCGGCGGTGCCGCGCCGGGTCTCGGCGGGGTGCGACGGTGGGCCTCGACGGTGGGCGGCGACTACGATGCCGTCCGCGCTGAACCGTGCCGCAAGGGGCGTGGATCTGGGCCTGCCACCGGTTCCGGCCGAGGTGACGGACCGGGCGGTGCGCTCCGTTACGGAGCTGTTGCCGGCAGGTGTCTTGACGGCACGGGATGTGAGCGTTAACACTGAGGTTCGTCATCGGCGGAGGTTGAACATGAGCGGTGTGGACGAAGCGGGCGATCGGTACGTCGTCGGGGTCGACTACGGCACCCTTTCGGGGCGGGCCCTGGTGGTCCGGGTTCGCGATGGTGCCGAGTTGGGGACGGCGGTGCACGAGTACCGCAACGCGGTCATCGACTCCGCCCTGCCGGACGGCGGGACGCCCTTGCCACCCGACTGGGCGTTGCAGGATCCCGAGGACTACCGCGACGTGCTGCGCTACGCCGTGCCCGCCGCCGTGGCCGCCGCCGGGGTGGACCCGGGCGACGTCGTCGGCATCGGCATCGACTTCACCGCCTGCACCGTCCTGCCGACGCTCGCCGACGGCACTCCGCTGTGCGAGGTGCCGGAGCTGCGCCAGCGCCCGCACTCCTGGGTGAAGCTCTGGAAGCACCACGCCGCCCAGCCGCACGCCGACCGGATCAACGCGCTGGCCCACGAGCGCGGCGAGCCGTGGATCGGCCGCTACGGCGGCAAGATCTCCGCCGAGTGGCAGTTCGCCAAGGGGCTGCAACTCATGGAGGAGGACCCGGAGGTCTACCACCGGGCCGAGCGCTTCATCGAGGCCGCGGACTGGATCGTGTGGCAGCTGTGCGATGTCGAGACCCGCAACGTCTGCACGGCCGGCTACAAGGGCATCCTGCAGGACGGCCAGTACCCGTCGACGGACTACCTGACCGCACTCAACCCCGGCTTCGGCGACTTCGTGGCCAAACTGGACGGACCGCTGATGCCGCTGGGCGGCCGGGCCGGCGAGCTGACCGCCCGCGCCGCCGCGTGGACCGGCCTGCCGGAAGGGATCGCGGTGGCCGTCGGCAACGTCGACGCCCACGTCACCGCGGCCTCCGCCCAGGCGATCGCGCCGGGCCGGCTGGTGGCGATCATGGGTACCTCCACCTGCCACGTGGTCAACGGCACCCAGCCCGCCGAGGTGGCCGGGATGTGCGGCGTCGTCGACGGCGGCATCAGTGCCGGCGCATGGGGCTACGAGGCCGGACAGAGCGGCGTCGGTGACATCTTCGGCTGGTTCGTCAAGCACGCCGCCCCGGCCGGGGCGGACTCGCACGAACGGCTCACCGAACTGGCCGCGGCCCAACCGGTCGGTGCCCACGGCCTGGTCGCGCTGGACTGGTGGAACGGCAACCGCTCACTCCTGGTCAACCACGACCTCAGCGGACTGATCGTCGGTCTGACCCTGGCCACCCGGCCGGAGGACATCTACCGGGCCCTGCTGGAGTCGACGGCGTACGGCACCCGGATGATCGTCGAGGCGTTCGTCGAGGCGGGGGTGACGGTCGACGACCTGGTGATCGCCGGCGGTCTCACCTCGAACGAGCTGCTGATGCAGATCTACGCCGACGTGACCAACCGGCCGCTCGGCATCATCGGCTCTGCGCAGGGGCCGGCGCTCGGTTCGGCGATCCACGCCGCGGTCGCCGCCGGGGCGTACCCCTCGATCCACGAGGCGTCGCAGGCGATGGGCCGGGTGCAGGAGGCGGTCTACCGGCCGGACCCGGATCGGGTACGCGCGTACGACGCCCTCTACGCCGAGTACCGGACGCTGCACGACCACTTCGGTCGGGGCGCCAACGACGTGATGCTGCGCCTGCGGGCGATCCGGAACGCGGCCGTCGAGTCGGCCGCCACGCAGAACGAGGCCCCGCTGGAGGTGGTCGCATGAGCGTCGAATCAACCCTTGAACTGACCGAGCTGCGCGAGACCGTCGCCCGCCTGCACGGCGAGCTGACCCGCTACGGCCTGGTGGCCTGGACGGCCGGCAACGTCTCCGCGCGGGTCCCCGGCCGCGACCTCATGGTGATCAAGCCCAGCGGCGTCGACTACGACGACCTCTCCGCCGACAACATGGTGCTCTGCGACCTCGACGGCGTGCCGGTCGAGGGTGAGCTCTCCCCGTCGAGCGACACCGCCGCGCACGCGTACGTCTACCGTGCCATGCCCGAGGTCGGCGGTGTCGTACACACCCACAGCACGTACGCCACCGCGTGGGCGGCCCGCGGCGAGTCGATTCCCTGCCACCTGACCGCGCAGGCCGACGAGTTCGGCGGGGAGATCCCGGTCGGCCCGTTCGCGCTGATCGGCGGCGACGACATCGGCAAGGGCATCGTCAGCACCCTCACCGGGCACCGCTCGCCCGCGGTGCTGATGCAGAACCACGGCGTCTTCACCATCGGGCGCAATGCCCGCGCCGCCGTCAAGGCCGCGGTGATGTGCGAGGACGTCGCCCGCACCGCGCACCTGGCGCGGGCGCTCGGGCAACCGGTGCCGATGGCGCAGGCCCACATCGACGCCCTCTACGACCGCTACCAGAACGTCTACGGCCAACGCCCCTCGCCTCCGGCGAACTCCAGCCGGCCGCGGGTCGCCCCGGCGCCCCGCGACTGAATTCGCACCACCCACTGGATCCACACCACCAGCTCAGGCCGCCCGCGCACGTCGGCGGGCGGCGTGGACACCCGCACCCACCTGAGGAGATCCGATGAGAAACATGCGAATGCCCCGGCGCGCGATCGGGGTCGTCGCCGCCGTCCTGCTGGCCGGCAGCGTGGCCGCCTGCGGCAACAGTGACACCGGAGAGGGGGCCGACGACGGCAAGATCGTCCTCGGCTTCTCCCAGGTCGGCGCCGAGAGTGGCTGGCGTACGGCCAACACCAACTCCATCAAGGAGGCCGCTGCGGAGGCGGGCATCGAGCTGAAGTTCGACGACGCCCAGCAGAAGCAGGAGAACCAGATCAAGGCCATCCGCAACTACATCCAGCAGAAGGTCGACGTAATCGCCTTCTCGCCGGTGGTGGAGTCCGGCTGGGACACCGTGCTCAAGGAGGCCAAGGACGCCGGCATCCCGGTCATCCTGACCGACCGCGCGGTGGACTCGGCCGACAAGTCCCTCTACAAGACCTTCCTCGGCTCGGACTTCGTGAAGGAAGGCCGGCTGTCGGGGGAGTGGCTGATCGAGAACAAGAAGGACGCGACCGGCGACGTGAACATCGTCGAGCTGCAGGGCACCACCGGCTCGGCTCCGGCCAACGACCGCAAGAAGGGCTTCGCCGAGGCGATCGCGGCCGACCCGAAGCTGAAGGTCATCGCCTCCCAGTCGGGTGACTTCACCCGCGCCGGTGGCAAGCAGGTCATGGAGCAGTTCCTGAAGGCCCACCCGAAGATCGACGTGCTCTTCGCGCACAACGACGACATGGGTCTCGGTGCCCTGGAGGCGATCACCGCAGCGGGCAAGGTGCCCGGCCAGGACATCACCATCATCACCATCGACGCGGTCAAGGACGGCATGCAGGCCCTGGCCGACGGTAAGTTCAACTTCATCGCCGAGTGCAGCCCGCTGCTCGGGCCACAGCTGATGGACCTGGCCAAGAAGGTGCACGCCGGTGAAGAGGTGCCGGCGCGGATCGAGACCGAGGAGACCACCTTCACCCAGGAGCAGGCCAAGGAGGCCCTGCCCAACCGCAAGTACTGATCGACGCCCGGGGCCGCCGCTGACGTGGCGGCCCCGCCGCGTCGCTCACCTACCCGACGGACTGGGCGCTGACCCGAAACCCCCGTGCCGTCTCCGCCCGGCCGCCCGCTCAGGGGCGGCCGGGCGGGACGCCACGGGGGCGCTGTGGCCCTTCCGTACCGAGAACCCAGAAGAAGGTCTGATGGGATGACGGATAGCCGTCCGGTCCTCACGATGACCGGGATCAGCAAGTCCTTTCCGGGGGTGCGCGCACTCCACAATGTCGACTTCCGGCTTTTCCCCGGCGAGGTGCACGCCCTGATGGGCGAGAACGGCGCTGGCAAGTCGACCCTGATCAAGGTGTTGACCGGCGTCTACGGCATCGACGACGGCATCATCACCCTGGGCGGGGAGCAGGTTGCCTTCAGTGGGCCGATGCAAGCCGCCGCCGCCGGGGTCAGCACCGTCTACCAGGAGGTCAACCTCTGCCCCAACCTGTCGGTCGCGGAGAACATCTTCATCGGCCGCGAGCCGCGCCGCTTCGGTGCCGTCCGTTGGGGCGAGGTCCGACGCCGGGCCCGGCAGCTGTTGGCCCGGCTGGACCTCGACATCGATGTCACCGCACCCGTGGCGTCGTACTCGCTCGCCGTCCAGCAGATGATCGCGATCGCCCGCGCGATCGACGTCCAGGCCCGGGTGCTGATCCTGGACGAGCCGACCTCCAGCCTGGACGCCGGTGAGGTCGAGCAGCTGTTCCGGATCATGTGCCAACTGCGCGACGAGGGCATCGCCATCCTCTTCGTGACCCACTTCCTCGACCAGGTCTACGGGATCGCCGACCGGATCACCGTGCTGCGCAACGGCACGCTGGTGGGGGAGCACCCGACCGCCGAGCTGCCCCAGCTGGCCCTGGTCGAGAAGATGATCGGCAAGGAACTCGACGTTCTCGAACGGATCGAGGAGCATCCCCGGCGGGAGCTGGCGGCCCTGGAGGGCGGGACCCCGTTCGTGGAGGTGTCGGATCTCAGCCGTAAGGGCGCGGTCGCTCCGTTCAGCCTGACCATCCACGCCGGAGAGGTGGTCGGCCTGGCCGGGCTGCTCGGCTCCGGCCGGACCGAGGTGGCGCGGCTGCTGTTCGGCGCCGACCGCGCCGACCGTGGACAGGTCGCCGTGGGCGGCAAGTCGACGGGTCTGCGTACTCCGGTGCAGGCCATCGACCACGGCATCGGGTTCTGCTCGGAGAACCGCCGCGCGGAAGGGATCATCGCCGACCTGTCGGTCCGCGAGAACATGATCCTCGCGATGCAGGCCGCCCGCGGCTGGCTGCGCCCGATCCCGCGGCGCCGCCAGGACGAACTCGTCGACAAGTACATCAAGGCGTTGAGCATCCGCCCCGCGAACCCCGACGTGCCGGTGCGCAACCTCTCCGGCGGCAACCAGCAGAAGGTCCTGCTGGCCCGGTGGCTGATCACCGAGCCCCGACTGCTCATCCTCGACGAACCCACCCGCGGCATCGACATCGGGGCCAAGGCCGAGATCCAGAAGCTCGTGGTGCAGCTCTCCGACGGTGGCATGGCGGTGCTGTTCATCTCCGCCGAACTCGAGGAGGTGCTGCGGCTGAGCCACAAGATCGCGGTGATGCGCGACCGCGAGCTGGTCGCGCAACTCACCAACGACGACGCCGTCGACGCCGACCGCGTCATGCAGACCATCGCCAGCGGGACACAGCGGGAGGAGGCGAACCAATGAGCGAGCGTCAGCGAGCGAATCATCGGCGCAGTGTGTTGGTGCCTCATGGTGGCGCGGAGCGAAGCGGAGCGCCGGCATGAGTGAGCGTCAGCGAGCGAATCATCGGCGCAGTGTGTTGGTGCCTCATGGTGGCGCGGAGCGAAGCGGAGCGCCGGCATGAGCGACGCCAAGAACCGCTTCCGGGCCATGGTCGGCCACCGGCTGTTCTGGCCGGTCGCCGTGCTCGTGGTCATGCTGGCGGCGAACACGCTCTACCGCCCCGGCTTCCTGACCATCGAGGTCAAGGACGGCCACCTGTACGGCACCCCGGTCGACATCCTCCGGCTGAGCGCGCCGCTGATCCTGGTCGCGTTGGGCATGACCCTGGTCATCTCCACCGGCGGCATCGACCTCTCGGTCGGCTCGGTCTGCGCCATCAGCGGCGCCATCGCCTGCCTCTACATCAGCAAGGCGCCGGACCAGAACGCCCTCGGCATGGTGCTGACCGCGCTCGCGATGGCGGTCGGGGCCGCACTGGTACTCGGCGCGTGGAACGGCATCCTGGTCTCCGTGATCGGCATCCAACCGATCATCGCCACGCTCATCCTGATGGTGGCCGGCCGGGGCCTCGCGCAGCTGATCACCGAGGGCCAGATCATCACCATCAACTCCGGCCCGTACCGGGCGATCGGTCTGGGCCACTTCCTGACTCTGCCGCTCGCGATCTTCATCGCGTTGGCCGCGGCCCTGCTCGTCGCGGCGTTTACCCGCCGCACCGCCCTCGGCATGATCATCGAGTCGGTGGGTGGCAACCGGGAGGCCAGCCGCCTGGCCGGCATCCGGTCGGGCCGGGTGGTCTTCCTCGTGTACGTCGTCAGCGCCGTGTGCGCCGCGATCGCCGGGTTCATGATGACCGCCAACGTCTCCAGCGCCGACGGCAACTCGGCCGGGCTCTGGGTGGAGCTCGACGCGATCCTCGCGGTGGTCATCGGTGGCACGTCCCTCGCCGGCGGCCGGTTCTTCCTCAGCGGCACCATCCTCGGTGCGCTGATCATCCAGACCCTGACCACGACGGTGTACGCCATGAACATCTCACCGCAGACGGCGCTGCTGTTCAAAGCGGTCGTCGTCATCGCCGTCTGCCTCGTCCAGGCGCCGGCCTTCCGGGCCAGGTTCAGCCGCCGCCGACGCGGCGCCGCGCCCCCGGAGGCGTCGCCGCAGCGGCAGAAGGAGCAGGTGCCGGCATGACGTTGAACTCGCTGACCACTGTTCCCACCTGGGCCCGGCTGCCGCGGCGGCACGTGCCGGTGCTGGCCACCCTCGCCCTGCTCCTGGTCATGTACGGCATCGGCGTCTCCCAGTACCGGGCGTTCTCGAACATCCAGGTCATCTTCAACGTCTTCATCGACAACGGGTTCCTGCTCGTGGTCGCGGTGGGGATGACCTTCGTGATCCTCACCGGCGGCATCGACCTGTCGGTGGGCTCGGTCGTCGCGATGACGGCGATGGTTTCGGCCTGGTTGCTCCAGTCCGGCCTGCCCGCGTTGCTGGTGCTGGTCATCGCGTTGCTCATCGGGCCGACCCTCGGGTTCCTGATGGGCTGCGCGATCCACTTCTTCGAGATCCAGCCGTTCATCGTCACACTCGCCGGGATGTTCTTCGCCCGTGGCATGTGCACGTTCATCAGCGGCGCCTCGATCCCCATCACGGACGGCTTCTGGACCACGATGTCGCAGTACCGGATCGGGGACCCCCGGGGCAATTTCGTCTCGGTCAGCGTGCTCGTCGCGTTCGCCGTGGTCGCCGTCGCCGCCTACCTGCTGGCGTACACCCGCCTCGGTCGCAACGTCTACGCGATCGGTGGCAATCCGCAGTCGGCGCTGCTGATGGGCCTGCCGGTGGGACGTACCCGGATCGCGGTCTACACCATCAGCGGGCTGTGCTCGGCGATCGGCGGGATCCTGCTGTCGTTCTACACGCTTTCCGGAGCGCCGCTGATCGCCGTCGGGATGGAACTCGACGTGATCGCGGCCGTCGTCATCGGTGGCACCGTCCTCACCGGTGGCTCGGGCTATGTCTTCGGCACCGTGCTCGGCGTGCTGGTGCTCGGCGTGATCCAGACCCTGATCACCTTCGACGGAAGCCTCAACTCCTGGTGGACCAAGATCGTGATCGGCGGCCTGCTCTTCGCGTTCATCCTGCTCCAGCGCCTCATCGGCATCCGCTACAAGTAACCCTCCCTCTCGCGGAAGGCAACGTCCATGGCAACACACTCTGAACCCGAGGTCTGGTTTCTCACCGGAAGCCAGGCGATGTACGGCGAGGACACACTCCGGCAGGTGGCCGACCAGTCCCGTCAGATCGCCGCCCTGCTCGACGACTCGCCGCACATTCCCGCCCGGGTGGTCTGGAAGCCCGTCCTGACCACCAGCGCCGATATCCTGGAGGTCTGCCGGGATGCCGCCGTGCAGGGGGCGGTCGGGGTCATCGCCTGGATGCACACCTTCTCGCCGGCGAAGATGTGGATCGCCGGCCTGGACGCGTTGCAGACACCGCTGCTGCACCTGCACACCCAGGCGAACGAGCAGTTGCCGTGGGCCGAGATCGACATGGACTTCATGAACCTGAACCAGGCCGCCCACGGCGACCGGGAGTTCGGGTACATCCAGACCCGGATCGGGGTGGCCCGCAAGACGGTCGCCGGGCACGTCACCGACCCGCGTGTCGCCGCCCGCGTCGGTGCCTGGACCCGGGCGGCGATCGGCTGGTCGGCGATGCGTTCGCTGCGCCTGGCGCGCTTCGGCGACAACATGCGCGACGTCGCGGTGACCGAGGGGGACAAGGTCGAGGCGGAGCTGCGCTTCGGCGTCTCGGTGAACACCTACGGGGTCAACGACCTGGTGCGGGTGGTCGACGAGGTGGCCGACGCGCAGGTGGACGACCTGGTCAAGGAGTACGACGACACCTACCGCGTCGTCGCCGCGTTGCGGCCCGGCGGTGAGCGGCACGACTCGCTGC
>NZ_JBFBAO010000313.1:0-8593 GCF_040682255.1 Micromonospora sp. NPDC051296
CTCCTCCGTGGGCATGACCGAGGCCGCGTACCGGGCGGTCACCTACGACCTCACCCTCGTCGAACTGGAAGCAGGTTCTCGTGAGTCGGACCCGGCGTTCGTCCTTCCCGGCGGATCGACCGGGGGTGTCGCCGCCCGGTGCGGTCCGGCACGCCACCGGGACCGTCCGGTCCGCCGGCGGGTCGACCCGGGCGGTGACCAGGACGCTGAGCGACGACCCGTTGGGCGGTACGGTGCGCCGCACCGTGCTGCCCAGCGGGCTGCGGGTACTCACCGAGGCGATCCCGACGATGCGTAGCGTCTCGTTCGGCATCTGGGTCGCGGTCGGCTCGCGCGACGAGACCGGGCCGCAGGCCGGCGCCGCCCACTTCCTGGAACACCTGCTGTTCAAGGGCACCCACAAGCGGGGGGCGCTGGAGATCTCCTCGGCGATCGAGGCGGTCGGCGGGGAGACCAACGCCTTCACCACGAAGGAGTACACCTGCTACTACGCCCGGGTGCTGGACGAGGACCTGCCGCTGGCCATCGACGTGATGTGCGACCTGGTCGCCGACTCGGTGCTGGAGCCGGCCGACGTGGAGACCGAGCGGGGCGTGATCCTCGAAGAGATCGCCATGCACGACGACGAGCCGGGCGACGAGGTGCACGACCTGCTCGCCCGGGCCATCTACGGTGACCACCCGCTCGGCCGGCTGATTTCCGGCACCGCGGACACGGTCACCCCGATGACCCGGCGCCAGATCCAGAGCTTCTACCGGCGCCGCTACGTCGCGCCGCAGATCGTCGTCGCCGCCGCCGGCAACCTCGAACACTCCGCCGTGGTCCGGCTGGTCCGTCAGGCGCTACTGGGCACCCCGCTGGAGACCGACGCCGCGGCGCCCGCGCCGTACCGGCCGGCCACCCCGGCGGTACGCACCAAGGCCGCCACCACCCTGGTGGAGGCGAAGGAGACCGAGCAGGCGCACGTCGTGCTCGGCTGCCCGGGGCTCGATCGGCTTGACGAGCGCCGCTTCGCCTTCGGCGTGCTCAACAACGTGCTCGGCGGCGGCATGTCGAGCCGGCTGTTCCAGGAGATCCGTGAGCGCCGGGGCCTGGCCTACTCGGTCTACTCGTACGCCAGCCAGTACGCCGACAGCGGCCTGTTCGCCGTCTACGCCGGCTGCGCCCCGAGCCGGGTCGACGAGGTGCTGGAGCTGACCCGGGCCGAGCTGGCGCGGACCGCCGCGGACGGCATCACCGAGGCCGAGCTGGCCCGGGGCAAGGGGATGAGCAAGGGCTCGTTCGTGCTCGGTCTGGAGGACACCGGATCGCGGATGAGCCGGCTGGCCAAGGGCGAGTTGCTCTATGGCGACCTGATGCCGGTCAACGAACTGCTCGACCGGGTCGACGCGGTCACCCTGGACGACGTCAACTCTCTCGCCGCCGACCTGCTGAGCCGGCCGATGTCGCTGGCCGTGGTGGGCCCGTTCGGCGAGTCCGACTTCACCGGCTGACCCCCGTACCGGTCGGGCTCGCTGGCCGGTAGGGGTGCGTGCGGCGTACCCCGGCGCTGCCGGCGTCCCGATTGGGATAGGTTGTGCCGCGTGACTGACGAGCAGGAGAAGGGCGTCGCCGAGCAGATCCGGGTCGGCGTGCTGGGCGCCCGCGGCCGGATGGGCGTCGAGGTGTGCAAGGCCGTCGACGCGGCCACCGACATGGAGTTGGTGGCGATGGTCGACCAGGGCGACTGGCTGTTCAACGCCTCGGACGCCGGGGCGGAGGTCATGGTCGACTTCACCACCCCGGACGTCGTCATGGACAACCTGCACTGGTGCATCGACCAGGGCATCAGCGCGGTGGTCGGCACCACCGGCTTCACCGAGCAGCGGTTGGAGCGGGTCCGTGGCTGGCTGGCCCGCAAGCCCGGGGTGGGCGTGGTGATCGCCCCGAACTTCGGCATCGGCGCGGTGCTGATGATGCAGTTCGCCGCCCGCGCGGCCCGGCACTTCGAGTCGGTCGAGATCATCGAACAGCACCACCCGCGCAAGCTCGACGCGCCCAGCGGCACCGCCACCCACACCGCCCGCCTAATCGCGGCGGCCCGCGCCGAGGCCGGGCTGGGCCCGGTGCCGGACGCCACCTCCGACGAGGTCACCGGCGCCCGCGGCGCTGATATCGACGGGGTACGCGTGCACGCGGTCCGGGCCACCGGGCTGGTCGCGCACCAGGAGGTGCTCTTCGGCACCACCGGCGAGACGCTGACCATCCGGCACGACTCGTACGACCGGGTCTCGTTCATGCCCGGGGTGCTGCTCGCGGTCCGCGCGGTGCGTAACCGCCCCGGTCTGACCCTCGGCCTGGACCCCCTGCTCGACTGAGCCCGCCGGCCCGTGCGCGCGCCGGTCGGGGCCGCGGTCAGCCGGCCGCGGTCGGCTCGGTGGGGACCGCGACGTGCAGGCGTAGCTGGGGCACCAGCATGTCGTCCACGTCCAGCGCGCGTCCCGCGCCGTCGGGCTCCCAACCGGCGCCGGTGAGGAACTTCCGGGATGCCTGGTCGCCGTCGAACACCCAGGCCACCGCCCGGGTGAAGCCGGACTCGCGCCACAGGTCGACGCTGGCGGCGAGCAGCCGGCTGCCGTGCCCGCGCCGGCCCCAGCGCGGCTCGACCAGCAGGTCCGTCACCGCCACCACGTCCGGGCCGAGGGCCTCGGCCGGCTCGTTGGGGGCCAGTGCCTCGGCATCGACCGGGCCGGAGGCGGCGAACCCCACCAGATACGATTGCTCGGCCTGCTCGACCGCGACCAGCACCCGATGGGTGTCGCCGGGCGGCTGGCGCACCGCGGTTTCCCAGCGCCGGGCGAGCCACGCCTCGTCGAGGTTGTCCAGCACGTGTCTGGGCAGCAGCCGCCGGTAGGCGACCCGCCAGGTCGCGAGCTGAATGCGTGCGATCTCGCCGGCGTCCTCCGGACGCGCCGGGCGGACGTACCCGAGAGCCATGGCACGACAGCCTACGCAGGGCGAGGGAGGCGACGTTGGCGCAGGGTGCCAAGCGGGCGGTCGGACAGGTCGGCGCCGTGATCGTGCTCGCCGTCGCGGTGGCCGCGTTCCTGTCCGTGACGGCCGCTCGGCACGGCTTCTTCGACCTGCAGGTCTACCGGGGCGCGCTGGTGTTTTGGGCGCACGACGGCGGGCATCTCTACGACTATCTTCGGCCGGCCACCCAGTACGGCTTCACCTACCCGCCGTTCGCCGCCCTGGTGATGCTGCCGATGGCGTACCTGTCCTGGCACGGGGCGATCGTGGTGAGCGTGGCCGCCGGTGTGGTGACCGGCGCGGTGTTGATCTGGTGGCTGCTGGACCCGGTGTCGCGGCGGGCCGGCTGGACCCACTGGTTCGCCTTCGCGGTGGCGCTCTGCCTCGCCGCCGCCTTCGAGCCGATGCGCGAGACCATCAACTTCGGCCAGGTCAACACGCTGCTGCTGTTCCTGGTCGCGGTGGACCTGCTCAGGCTGCTGCCGGGCGGCAGCCGGTGGGCCGGGATCGGCATCGGCCTGGCCACCGCGATCAAGCTCACCCCGGGCATCTTCATCGTCTACCTGCTGGTGACCCGGCGCTGGCGGGCGGCGGTCACCGCGACCGGCGCCGCGACCGGGGCGACCGTGCTCGCCGCCGCGCTGTTCCCGGACGCCTCCCGGGAGTTCTGGACCACCGCGCTGTGGAACACCGGCCGGGTCGGTGAACTGGCCTTCATCTCCAACCAGTCGCTGCGCGGCGTGGTGGCCCGGCTCGACCCGCAGCACCCGAGCACGCTGGCCTGGCTGGTGCTGGTCGCGGCGACCGTGGCGCTGTGGGCGTGGCGGTCCCGCGCCGCGGCGTCGGCCGGCGACGAGGCCGCCGGCCTGGCGCTGACCGGCGCGGTGATGTGCCTGGTCAGCCCGGTCACCTGGGTGCACCATCTGGTCTGGCTGCTGCCGGGGTTTCTGCTGCTGGTGGACAATGGCATGGCCGCGCCGCCGCGCAGCCGCCGGCGCCGTGTCCTGCTGGTCGCCGTGACCGTCGGGTACGGCTTCCTGATCAGCCGGATCGTCTGGGCGTGGGAGTGGGACTTCGCCGGCGTCGACGGCTTCCTGTTCAGCAACACCTACGTCTGGATCAGCCTGGCGCTGCTGGCCTTCCTGCCGGTGCGCCGGCCTGCCCCGCCCGTGGGGCCGGCCGACTCACCCGTCGAGCCGGCCGGTGTAGCGCAGCTCGACCAGCCCGAGCGGCGGACGCCCGCCGGACATCGGTAGCGGGTAGGTCGACCGCTCGCCGTCCGGTGACAGCCCGGCCCGTTGGTAGAACCGGCGGGCCCGCTGGTTGTCCGCGAGCACCCAGAGCCGGTACTCCGTCCAGCCTCGCTCGATCAGGCCGGCGCGGGCCGCCGCGAGCAGGGCCACGGCGGTGCCGTCGCCCCAGTGGTCGGGCGTCACGTACATCGCCACCACCTCGCCGTACGTCGGGTCGAGGTCGCCGCGGTCCTGGTTGTTGCGGTACGGGCCGAACGTGGTGAACCCGGCGAGTCGGCCGTCGATCTCGGCGAGCAACGTGGTGAACGGGTGGTCCGGGTCGGCGGTGCCGAGGTCGCGACGGCGCTGCGCCCAGGCGACCGGGTTGAGCCGGTTCAGCACCTCGTCCGGCATGATCCCGGCGTAGCCTGCCTGCCAGCCGCGTACGTGCACCCGGGCGACCGCCTCGGCGTCGGCGGGCTCCTCCCGGCGGATGGTGGGCATGCCTGTAGTTCTAGGCGGCCACCGGCGACAGGTCCAGCGTCCGCACCGGTTGTCGTACGGCTGGCGTAGCCTGCCCTGCGATGGTCGCACCGGAATCGCTCTCGCTCGCCCAGGCCCGGCGGATCGCGCTGGCCGCACAGGGCTTCGCCGACCCGGCGCCCACCGGCGCGCCCACCCGCCGCCACCTGCGGCGGGTGCTCGACCGGGTCGGGCTGATCCAGATGGATTCGGTCAACGTGCTGCAACGGGCGCACTACCTGCCGCTCTACAGCCGGATCGGGCCCTACCCGACCACGCTGCTCGACTCCGCCGCCTACCGCCGCCCCCGTGAGCTGTTCGAATACTGGGGCCACGAGGCGTCGCTGGTGCCGGTCGGCCTGCACCCGGCGTTGCGCTGGCGGATGGCCCGGGCGCACGCCGACGCCTGGGGTGGGATGCGCCGCATCGCGCAGGAGCAGCCCGCGCTGGTCGCCTGGGTCCGCGACGAGGTGGCCGCCAAGGGCCCGCTCACCGTGGCCGAGATCGAGCACGACGCGCCCCGGCAGACCGGCAACTGGGGCTGGAACTGGTCGGCGGTGAAGCAGGCCGTGGAATACCTGTTCTGGGCCGGCGAGGTGTGCGCGGCAGAGCGCACCACCTCGTTCGCCCGCCGCTACGACTTGCCCGAGCGGGTGCTGCCGCCCGAGGTGCTCGACGTGCCCACGCCGACTGACGCCGAGGCGTACCGCACGCTGGTGAGCATCGCCGCGCGGTCGCTCGGGGTGGCCGCGGAGGTGGAACTGCGCGACTACTTCCGGCTGCCGGTGGCCGGGGCCCGGCAGGCCATCGCCGAGCTGGTCGAGGCGGGGGAGCTGCGGCCGGTCGCGGTGCAGGGCTGGCGGCAGCCCGCCTGGTTGCACGCGCAGGCCCGGCTGCCCCGCTGGGTTCGCGGCAACACGCTGGTCAGCCCGTTCGACCCGCTGGTCTGGGAACGCGGCCGCACCGAGCGGCTCTTCGACTTCAGCTACCGGATCGAGATCTACGTCCCGGCGCCGCAGCGGGTGTACGGCTACTACGTGCTGCCGTTCCGCCAGGGTGAGCGGTTCACCGCCCGGGTCGACCTGAAGGCCGACCGCAAGGCCGGGGTGCTGCTGGTGCCGGCCGCCTGGGTCGAGCCGGGCGCCGACCCGGGGGAGACCGCGGTGGCGCTCGCCGCCGAGCTGTACCGGCTGGCCGGCTGGCTCGGCCTGGACGCGGTGGCGCCGCCGGCCGCCGGTGACCTCGCGGCTCCGCTGGCCGCCGCCCTGCTGGGCGTGGCCGGTGTACGGTGAGCGTCGTGACGAGCGTTGACCGATCGGCCGCCCAGCCGCACCCGCCCGCTGGAGAGCCGCCCGCGCCCACCGGCCCGGCGACGGTCACGCCGGACGCCTCGGCGTCACCCACCGGGCCACAGCCCGACGGGGCGCAGCCGGTCGCCGCGCAGCCCGACGGGGCGCTGCCGGGCGGCTGGCCGGCGGGTCACCCGGGTGCCTACCCGGTGGCCGAGCCCGACCGGCTCACCCGGCTCGTGGTCCGGCTCTCCGACCGCACGCCGCGCTGGGTGGTGCCGCTGGCCGCGCTCGGCTGCGTCGCCGCCGGCATCGGTTACACGCTGCTCAGCGACCCCACCCGCTCGGCCCCGGACGCCCTGCCGACCTGCCTGCTCAAGCTGACCACCGGGCTGGACTGCCCAGGCTGCGGCGGCACCCGCGCCCTCTGGTACGTGCTGCACGCCGACCTGCCGGCCGCAGCCCGACACCACTTCCTCTTCGTCTTCGCGCTGCCCTTCCTGGCGTACTTCTTCGTCGTCTGGGCCGGCAAGCAGGCGTTCGGCTGGCGGCTCCCCGAGCTGCGGATCAGCCCGAAGGTGATCAGCGGGTTCCTGGCCGCCTGGCTGGCCTTCTCGGTGGTCCGCAACCTCCCCTGGGCCCCGTTCACCAGCCTGTACGTCTAGCCTTTCCGCGCGTCCGAACCTGAACCGGCCAGGCCGGGCTCGCGCTGACTTTCGGTAAGCGGCCGGGACCGTGACGGACGTTGCAAGTGGGGCGAGCCGGAGTTGGGTCGGCAGGGGCGTGCGACTACAGTCGCGGCATGCCGGAGATGGTGCAGCCCCAGGTCAAGTTGATCGCGTGGACCCACTTCGACCCGCCGGAGGACGCGCCGTGGTCGACCGACGCGGACGGGGGTCAGGCGCTCGCCGAGTTCGCCGGCCGGGCCTGCTACCAGAGCTGGAAGAAGCCGAACCCGGCCACCGCGACCAACGCCGGCTACCTGGCGCACATCCTGGAGGTCGGTCACCTCTCCGTGCTGGAGCACGGGTCGGTGAGTTTCTACTTCACCGGGGTGTCCCGGTCGTTCACCCACGAGCTGATCCGGCACCGGCACTTCTCGTACTCGCAGCTGTCCCAGCGGTACGTGCCGGAACGGGACGCGGCGATGGTCGAGCCGAGGGTGATCGCCGAGGACCCGGAGCTGCACAAGCGGTTCGTCGAGGCGGCCGAGGCGAGCGTACGGGCGTACAACGAGCTGCTGGAGGGCCTGGAACGGCACTTCGCCGACGAACCCAACCCGACGCTGCGGCGCAAGCAGGCCCGTCAGGCGGCCCGCGCGGTGCTGCCGAACGCCACCGAGACCCGCATCGTGGTGACGGGCAACTACCGCGCCTGGCGACACTTCATCGCGATGCGCGCCACCGAGCACGCCGACGTGGAGATCCGCGAGCTGGCGGTGGAGTGCCTGCGGCAGTTGCAGCGGGTCGCGCCGAACGTTTTCGCCGACTTTGTCATCTCGGCCCTGCCCGACGGCACCGAGGTGGCGGCGAGCACGCACTCCGAGGGGTCCTGAGCCCTTCCCCGGCGGCCGTCCGCCGGCCGTCCGCTAGGTTGTCACCATGACGCACGACCACCTTGACACCCCGGCCCGGGCGGCTTCCCGTCCCTTCGGTCGGGTGCTCACGGCCATGGTGACCCCGTTCACGGCCGACGGCGCGCTCGACCTCGACGGTGCCGCGCGCCTGGCGAACCACCTGGTGGCGGAGCAGGGCGCCGACGCGCTGGTGGTCAACGGCACCACCGGCGAGTCGCCGACCACCACCGACGCGGAGAAGGAACGCCTGATCCGGACCGTGGTGGAGGCCGTCGGCGACCAGGCCCGGGTGGTGGCCGGGGTCGGCACGAACGACACCCGGCACACCATCGAGCTGGCCGCTTCGGCGGAGAAGGCCGGTGCGAACGGGCTCCTGGTGGTCACCCCGTACTACAACAAGCCGCCGCAGGCCGGGCTGCTGCGTCACTTCACCGCCGTGGCCGACGCGACCGGGCTGCCGGTGATGCTCTACGACATCCCGCACCGCGCCGGCGTGCCGATCGAGACCGAGACGCTGGTCCGGCTCGCCGAGCACGGCCGCATCGTCGCGGTGAAGGACGCCAAGGGTGACCTGACCGCCACCAGCTGGGTGACCGGCCGCACCGAGCTGGCGTTCTACAGCGGTGAGGACGCGCTCACCCTGCCGGCGCTGGCTGTCGGCTCGGTCGGCGTGGTCGGCACCTCGACCCACTTCACCGGTGCCGAGACCAAGCGGATGATCGAGGCGCACGACGCGGGAGACATGGCGACCGCGCTGGCGTTGCACCGCCGGCTGCTGCCGCTGTACACCGGGATCTTCCGTACCCAGGGCACGATCCTGGTCAAGGCGGGCCTGGCGGTGCAGGGCCTGCCGGCCGGACCGGTCCGGCCGCCGCTGGTGGACGCCACTGACGGCCAGGTTGCCCAGCTGCGCGCCGACTGCGCGGCAGCGGGTCTACCGCTTTCCGAATGATCGAACGACA
>NZ_JBFBAO010000314.1:0-8577 GCF_040682255.1 Micromonospora sp. NPDC051296
CTCGGCGAGCAGCTGCGCTACCACCAGAACGCGATGGGCGCGGTCAACGGCCCGTTCGACGCCTGGCTGACCCTGCGCGGCATCAAGACCCTCGGTGTACGGATGGATCGGCACTGCGACAACGCCGAGCGGATCGCCGCGTACCTGGACGGGCACGCCAAGGTGGGTCAGGTGCTCTACCCGGGGCTGCCCTCGCACCCGGGGCACGAGGTGGCGGCCAAGCAGATGCGCCGGTTCGGCGGGATGATCTCGTTCCGGGCCGCCGGTGGGGAGGACCACGCCGTCGAGATCTGCAACCGGGCCAAGCTTTTCGTGCTCGCCGAGTCGCTCGGTGGGGTGGAATCCCTGATCGAGCACCCGGGCCGGATGACACACGCGAGTGCTGCCGGCTCGCCGCTTGAAGTTCCCGGCGATCTCGTGCGACTGTCTGTCGGCATCGAGACGGTCGAAGACCTGCTCGCCGATCTGGAGCAGGCGCTGGGCTGACCGCTGGCTGGGGAGGATGGCCGTGCAGGACATCATGCCGACCTGGGTCGGGGCGACCGCAAAACAGATCGCCCGGGGCGTACGGCGGGGCGACGTCTCCGCCACCCAGGTCCTGGCCGACCACCTCGACCACGTCGCTCAGGCCGACGTCGACCTCGCCGCGTTCCGCGCGGTACGCGGCGGGGCGGCGGTCACCGAGGCGGAGAAGGTCGACGAGCAGGAGGACCTGGCCAACCTGCCGCTGGCCGGGGTGCCGGTCGCGGTCAAGGAGAACACCCCGGTGGCCGGCACGCCCACCTGGAACGGCTCCGCCGCGATGCGTACCGCGGTGGCGGAGGCCGACCACGAGGTGGTCCGCCGGCTGCGCGGGGCCGGTGCGGTGATCCTCGGCGTCACCCGGATGCCCGAGCTGGGCCTCTGGGGGGTGACCGACGACGACACGGCGGTCACCCGCAACCCCTGGGACCTGGGGCGTACCCCGGGCGGCTCGTCGGGCGGCGCGGCGGCGGCGGTGGCCGCCGGGCTGGTGCCGATCGCCCACGGCAACGACGGACTCGGTTCGATCCGCATCCCGGCCGCCTGCTGCGGCCTGGTCGGCCTGAAGCCGGGGCGGGGAGTGGTGCCCTGCCAGCTCGGCGCGGAGGACTGGTTCGGGTTGACCGAGCACGGCATGCTCGCCACCACGGTCGCCGACGCGGCCGTCGGCTTCCAGGTGCTCGCCGGCCGGGCCCAGGAGAAGCTTGTCCCGCCGCAGCGGCTGCGGGTCGGCGTGTCGCTGCGTTCCCCGGTGCGCGGCGTGTCGCCCGACGCGCCGAACCGGGACGCGGTCGCCGCCGCCGGCCGGCTGCTCGCCGCGGCCGGGCACGACACCGTGCCGGCCGATCCCGTCTATCCGACCGCCCTGGGGTTGCAGGGCATCGCCACCTGGTTCGCGGCGGCCGCCGCGGACGTGCGCGCCGTCGGGGTCGACCGGCGCAGCCTGCAACGCCGCAGCCGCCGGCACGTCGCGCTGGGCGAATGGGCGTGGCGACGCGGGTACGTCCGGGAGGCCGACCGGCTCGCCTGGCGCGAACGGTCGATCGGATTCTTCGCCGACCACTCGGTGGACCTGCTGCTCACCCCCGCCCTAGCGGCCGCGCCGCCGCCGGCCACCAACTGGTCGGCCCGGTCCTGGCAGGCCAACATGCTGACCAACATCCGGTACGCCCCGTACGCGGCACCGTGGAACATCGCCGGCCTGCCGGCGCTGGTGGTGCCGGTGGGCCGCCGCCCGGACGGGCTGCCGCTGGCCGTGCAGCTGGTCGGCCCGCCCGGCTCGGAACTGCTGCTGCTCGGCGTCGCCGGCCAGTTCGAGATGGAGGCCCCGTGGCCACGGCACGCCCCGGGTTACCCGCGCGTCGGAACGGGGTCGCCGGCCAGCGCGTGATCATCTACGCTCCCGGTGCCACTTCCCGGGAGGACCCAGGGTCATGCGCTGCCACACCTGCGACGCCGACGTCGACGTACGCACCATGGAATGTCCGACCTGCCGTACCCCGGCGGGTTCTCCCGCGCTGCACCCTGGTGTCCGGGTCCGGCCGGTCCACGGCATCGGTCGCGCCGCCGCGGTCGCGGTGGGCGCGACCACCCTGGCACTCCTGTTGACGCTGGCGATCCAGCCGGTCAACGCACTGGTCGCGCACCGGGCGTCGACCACGGCCGACGGCGACCAGTTCCTGCTGATTACTGGCCTGCTGGAACTCACGGCGGGGGTGGCGCACGGCGCGGCGTTCCTGGCGGCCGTCGTGCTCGTCATCATCTGGAGCTGGCGGGCCCGGATGAACCTGAACGCCTTCCCGGGCGCCGGGCCCACCCTCTCCGACGGATGGGCGATCGCCGGGTGGCTGGTGCCGTTCGTCAATTTCGTGGTGCCCTACCGGGTGGTGGCGAACATCGCCCGGGACAGCCTCTGGCGGCTGAGCACCCCGTGGCTGGTCAAGGTCTGGTGGGCGGCCTGGCTGGCGTACCTGTTCACGGATCGACTCACCAGTTCGGTCGCGGAGTACGAGGCTCTGCCGTATCCACCGGAGACCGCGGCCGACTTCGAGGCGTACGCCGACTACTACGCCTCGTCGGCCGGGGCGTACCTCGTGCCCACGCTGGCCTGCGCGGTGGCCGGGGTGTCGCTGATCGTGCTGATCCACCGGATCTCCGCCGCGCAGACCGCCCGGATCTCGCGGGGGATGCCCGCCGGCCCGATCCTGCCCGGCATGACCGTGGCCGCGCCGGGAAGCCCGACCGGGCCGTCGCCGATCGCGGGCGGCCCGACGGGCACCCCGCCGCCGACCGCCTCCGGCGGGACGGGTGGCACCATCGGGGCATGACGGAACTGGTCAGCCTGGACGACGTGCGGGCCGCGCGGGAGCTGCTCGCCGGGGTCACCCGCACCACCCCGCTGGAGCCCTCCCGGCCGCTCAGCGCCGCGCTCGGCGGCCCGGCCTGGCTCAAGTGCGAGAACCTCCAACGGGCCGGGTCGTACAAGGTGCGCGGCGCGTACGTGCGGATCTCGCGGCTGTCGGCGCAGGAACGCGCCCGGGGCGTGGTCGCGGCGAGCGCCGGCAACCACGCGCAGGGGGTGGCGCTCGCCGCCGGGCTGGTCGGCACGCACGCCACCGTCTTCATGCCGGTGAACGCGCCGCTGCCCAAGGTGGCGGCCACCAAGGGGTACGGCGCCCAGGTCGAGCTGGTCGGTGCCACGGTGGACGAGTCCCTGGTGGCGGCACAGACGTTCGCCGAACGCACCGGGGCGGTGCTGATCCACCCGTTCGACCACCGGGACGTGATCGCCGGGCAGGGCACGGTGGCGCTGGAGATCCTGGAGCAGTGCCCCGAGGTGAAGACGATCGTCACCGGGGTCGGCGGGGGCGGGCTGATCTCCGGCATGGCGGTGGCGGCCAAGGCGCTTCGCCCGGACGTCCGGGTGATCGGGGTGCAGGCGGCGGGCGCGGCGGCCTTCCCGCCGTCGCTGGTGGCCGGCGAGCCGGTACGCCTGCCCGCCTTCGCCACCATCGCCGACGGCATCGCGGTCGGCCGCCCCGGCGACATCACCTTCACCCATGTCCGCAAGCTCGTCGACGAGGTCGTCACCGTCACCGAGGAGGACATCTCGCGGGCGCTGCTCATGCTGCTGGAGCGCGGCAAGCAGGTGGTGGAGCCGGCCGGTGCGGTCGGTGTGGCGGCGTTGCTGGCCGGGGCGGTCCAGGTGGAAACCCCGCTGGTGGCCGTGCTCTCCGGCGGCAACATCGATCCGCTGCTGATGTTGCGGGTGATCGAGCACGGCCTGGCCGCGGCCGGCCGCTACCTGCGGGTCACCGTGCGCTGCTCGGATCGGCCCGGGCAACTCGCCTCGCTGCTGAGCGAGATCGCCGAGCAGCGGGCCAACGTGGTGGACGTGGAGCACCAGCGGGCCAACCCGCACCTGCGTCTCGGCGAGGTCGAGGTGGCGCTGTCGGTGGAGACCCGGGGCGTCGAGCACTCCGACATGCTGATCAGTGCGCTGCGGGCCAGTGGTTACCAGGTGACCATCGCGCAAGAGGCGTGACACCCTGCGGTGTCACGCCTCTGCACGAGTGGGGGCGGCCGGCCGCGGATGGCGTCGCGCCGGCGGCGTGCCTCAGCCGGAGAACGGCTCGAAGCTGACCACGGTCACCTTGATGTCCGCGCCGCTGGGCGCGGTGTAGGTGCAGGCCTGGCCCGCCTTGCCGCCCAGGATCGCCTGGCCGAGGGCCGACTCGGGGCTGTAGACCGTGAGGTCGGTGGTCGAGGCGATCTCGCGTGAGCCGAGCAGGAAGGTCTCTGTGTCGTCGGCGTCGTCGTCGAAGTAGATCGTCACGACCATCCCGGGCGCCACGGCGTCGACGGTCGGCGCCTCGCCGACCTGGGCCGTGCGGAGCAGCTCCTTCAGGTAGAGGATGCGCCCCTCGGCCTTGCCCTGCTCCTCGCGGGCGGCGTGGTAGCCGCCGTTCTCGCGCAGGTCGCCTTCCTCGCGCCGGGCGTTGATCTCGGCGGCGATGATCGGCCGGTTGGCGATCAACTCGTCGAGCTCGCCCTTCAGGCGGTCGTACGCGTCCTGGGACAGCCAGGTGGCGGGCGCCTCGTTGCCATTGGACACAGGCGGTCCTCCTCGGTTGTGCGTGCTGGCTGACAGGTGAACCCTTAAGTTACCAGTGCGGTGCGACAAGGAGTGTCGGCGATCACGTCCCGGGCGCCGAGGAAGCACGGTCAGGGCGGCCGCTCGACAGTCGCCTCAGCGTCGGCCAGCGGCCGCGTCAGCGCGCTGCGGCGGGCGGCCTCAGGCGGGCGGTCGGCAGCGGACGACCTCGCCGATGAACGGCCGGGCGCTGGTGGCGAGGCGGTGCCGGACGGTGATGTGGCGCTGCCCCGCTTCGGCGGTCACCGGCACCTCCTCGCGGGCCACCTCGGCACCGGCGTGGTCCCGGGCGCGCAGCACGCACACCGCCGACCCGCCGTCCGGCAGGTTCACCCGGAAGTCGACCACCACCTGGGTGGCCGTGATATCGCTGTAGGAGATCACCTGGACGTCGTACGCCGGGTCGCCGTACTGCCGGTAGAGCTTGACCGAGATGACGGTGAGCGCCGCGACCACGGCGACCGCCAGCAGCGCGGTCAGCACCGGCCGGCGGCGATCGGGCGCGCGGCGGCGGCCGTATCGGCCGGGTGGGAACACCGGCGTGTCCGATGGAAGTGTGGCGTGCGTCTCGGTCACCGGCGGGTATCTCCCTGGCGTTGTTGTCGGCGGCATCGGCAAGAATGGCAGAGGTCCGTCATCCCTGCCCGACTCGGTGCCAGATATGGCTGGTGTCAAATATGACAGGCCGGCCCGGGCCGGTACCGCGACAGGGAGAATTCCGGCAGGTCAACGGTTGGCCCAGGGGCGAGTCCGCCGGTGGGCAGAGACGAGGAGCGCCAGCTTTGGCAGAACAACTTCGACTCATGGCCGTCCACGCGCACCCCGACGACGAGTCGAGCAAGGGCGCCGCGACCACGGCGAAGTACGTCGCCGAGGGGGTGGACGTGCTGGTCGTGACGTGCACCGGTGGCGAGCGCGGCAGCGTGCTCAACCCCAAGCTCGACCGGCCCGACGTGTGGGCCAACATCGCCGACATCCGGCGGGCGGAGATGGACGCGGCACGGGCCATCCTCGGCATCGAGCAGGCGTGGCTGGGCTTCGTCGACTCCGGCCTGCCCGAGGGCGACCCGCTGCCCCCGCTGCCCGAGGGCTGCTTCGCCCTGCAGGATGTCGCGGTGGCCGCCGGCCCGCTGGTGCGCCTGATGCGCGAGTTCCGCCCGCACGTCGTCACCACGTACGACGAGGAGGGCGGTTACCCGCACCCCGACCACATCATGTGCCACAAGGTCAGCGTGGCGGCCTTCGAGGCGGCCGGCGACGCGGAGCGCTACCCCGAGCTGGGCGAGCCGTGGCAGCCGCTGAAGCTCTACTACGACATCGGCTTCTCCAAGGGCAAGATCCTGGCGCTGCACGAGGCCATCCTGGCCACCGGCATCGAGTCCCCGTACGCGGAGTGGCTGACCCGCTGGGAGGACCGGCCGGACAAGGGCCCCCGGATCACCACCCGGGTGGAGTGCGCCGAATACTTCCCGGTCCGCGACGACGCGCTGCGTGCCCACGCCACCCAGGTGGATCCGGACGGCTTCTGGTTCCAGGTGCCGATGGAGTTGCAGCAGCACGCCTGGCCGACGGAGGATTTCCAGCTGGTCCGGTCGATGGTCGACAGCCCGCTGCCCGAGTCCGACCTGTTCGCCGGCGTACGCGAGACGGCCCATGCCCGCTGATCCGGCGGCGGGCTACCCTGGTCACACACCGCACTCCGGAGGAACGCCATGCTGACCGCTGCCCAGGTGCTCGCCCAGAACAACTTCGGGGACACCCGCACGGGTGGCCTGGCCGGGCCGATGGGCCTGTTCCTCATCCTGGTCCTCGGCACCGCCACCGTGCTGTTGATCCGCAACATGAACGCCCGGCTGCGCCGGCTGCCCGACCGGTTCCCCGGTCAGGAGCCCGCCGCCGAGGCGGGCAACGCGGACCGGACGGTCGCTGATCCGACAGATGGGACCGTGATGAGGGATTCATCCGGAGAGGTTCCCAACGGGCGCGAGCAGCGCCGCGACGGCTGATCGGGGCATGATTCACGTCGAACCGGATGGTCGCCCCCTGTTGCGACCATCCGGATTGGCTTAGCCTTCCGCCGGGGGACCAGAAGTCCCCCGAGCCGTGCGCGGGAGGGGGCGCCGATGACCATCGCAGTCGGGTTCGCCCTCCGCGTGTCCTGTCCCCGGTCGGCGGGAGGGGGTCGGTGACCTCCGGCAGGGCCGGTCATTCGCTCGACCGGCACCCAGGCCGTGGTACGCCACTCCGGGTTCACCTGCTCACGGCCGCCGTCGTCAGCACCGCGCTGATTGCCGCCGTGGTCGGGCTGAGTCTGCCGGTACGGCTGCCGGCCGACGATCCGCTCGGCGGCCTGGCCCGGTTCGGCATCGCGGTCGCCGCGTTCGCCCTGTCGCAGCTGGCCCGGCTGCGGTTCCGGGCCGCGGCCGGCGTGGTCAGCATCACCTGGGGCGAGGCGGCGCTGGTCGTCAGCCTCTACCTGGTACCGCCCGGTTGGCTGCCCGCCGCGACGCTGATCGGTGTCGCGCTGGCCTGGACGGCGCTGTCCGTGGTGGACGAGGGCCGGTCGACCTGGGACGTCGTCCGCATCGCCGGCGCGCAGACCGCCGCCACCGCGCTCGCGGTGTCGGTCACCACCGCCCTGGGTCAGCCGATGCTGGCCACCCCGACCCCGGCCCTCGCGCTCGCGGTCGCCGCCGGAGCGGTCACCTACCTGCTGGCCGGCGCATGGCTGGGCGGGGTCATGCTGGCGTTGCGGCACGGGATGCCGATCGGGCGCCCGCTGCTCGCCGCGCTGCGGGGCAAGCTGCTGATGTTCGTCGGCAACGTGGTGCTCGGCCTGCTCGTGGTGGTGCTGATCGAGCTCGACCCCCGGTGGTTGCTGCTGCTGCCCGCCCCGCTGTGGCTGCTCCAACAGACTTACCGGCAGCGGCTGCGCGACGAGCGTGAGCGGCGTACCTGGCGGTCGTTCGCCGAGGCGACGGCCGCGCTCAACCAGCTCGACGAGCGTGGTGTGGCCACCGCGGGCGTCACCGGTGCCCTGACGCTGTTCGAGGCGGAGATCGCCGACGTGGAGGTGGTCCGGGGCGACGGGCGATGGCGCCGCTACCGGGCGGACCCCGGCGGCCAGGTGGTCGACCGGGAGATCGCGCCCCCGGAGGACGACGAGCCCGCCCCGGAGGAGCTGGTCCGAGACCTGTCGGTGAGCGATACGCGGGTCGGTCGGCTGCGCGTGCGGTTCCCCCGCACGGCCCCGCCCACCGGGCGGGAACGGGACGCTCTCGCCGCCTTCGCCGACGCGCTGGCCGCCGCCCTGCACGACGCGGCGACCCACCGGGAGCTTCGGCTGGTCACCGCGCGTTCCTCGTACGAGGCGGTGCACGACCCGCTGACCGGCCTGGCCAACCGGGCGGCCATGCTCAGCCGGGGTGACCAGGCGTTGCGGCAGCTCGCCCACGACCATCCCGTCGCCCTGCTGCTGCTGGACATCGACCAGTTCAAGGAGGTCAACGACACGCTCGGGCACGCCGCCGGCGATCAGCTGCTGCGGCTGACCGCCAACCGGCTCGACACCCTGGGTCGCTCCGGTGACCTGCTGGCCCGGCTCGGCGGCGACGAGTTCGCACTGCTGCTGACGTCCGTCCCGGTGGTGGACGACCGCACCGCCCCGACGGCGTACGCGCTCCGCCAGGCTCGGGACATCGCCGAGCGGCTGGCCGCGCCGGCCGAGGTGGCCGGCGTACGGATGTCCGTCGAGGTCTCCGTCGGTGTGGTGGTGGCCGGGGCCGGCACCGCCGACCTGACCGAGCTGCTGCGCCGGGCCGACATCGCCATGTACCAGGCCAAGGCCGGCGGCGGCAGCGTGGCCACGTACGACGGCTCACGGGACGCGGCCAGCACCGACC
>NZ_JBFBAO010000315.1:0-8536 GCF_040682255.1 Micromonospora sp. NPDC051296
CAGCGTCAGCTCAACGGCTACGTCGCCGACCTGATCGAGAAGACCAGCCCGGAGGGGCGCAAGCACACCTTTGGCTACGAGGACGACGGTGACCTGGCCTGGGTGGTCGACCCGATCGGCAACACCACGCCGGACCCGGAGGACTACAAGACCTCCTACACCTACGACGCCTGGGGCCAACTGCTGACGGCGACGGATGCCAACGGCAACGTCACCACCAACAGCCAGTTCGACAAGAACGGTTACCCGCAGACCATCACGGACGCGCTCGGCAAGGCGACCGACTTCGTCTACGACGTGCGCGGCAACGTCCTGACGGTCACCGACGCCTACGAGAAGGAGACCACTCAGACGTACGACACCTTCGGACGCCCGCTCGAGAACCGGGTTCCGAAGGACCAGGACGTGGGCGACATCATCGTCACGCCAGCGCCGAAGTACGACGAGAACGACAACGTCATCGAGTCGTACGCCCCCAACGGCGCGGTGAGCGAGGCCGTGTACGACGAGGCCGACCAGCTGACGTACACGTTGGCACCGGTTGACGTCGCCGGGGACCCGGAGCGGAAGACCTCTTTCACCTACGACACGGTCGGCAACCTGATCACCTACACCGAGCCGAAGGGCAACCTGACACCGGAGGCCGGTGACTTCGTCACCACCAACGCCTACGACGAGATCCACCAACTCACCAGCGTCACCAACGCCGAGGGCCACAAGATCACCTACGAGTACGACAACGTCGGCAACGTCACGAAGGTCGTCGACCCCCGCAAGAACGCCACGGCCGACACCGCCGACTACACCACGTTGTTCGAGTACGACACGGCGCACCGGTTGACCAAGACCATCGACGCGCTGGGCAAGTTCATAACTACCCGTTACGACAGGGACGGTCTGGTCACCGCGACCACCGACCAACTCGGCAACACCACCGAGGTCCTCCTCGATCCGCGGGGCAAGCCGCGCGAGGTAAAGGTCCCGCACAAGAACGAGTCCGGCACCATCACCTGGCGCGTCACGAAGTACGAGTACGACCAGGTCGGCAATCAGACTCGGGTGATCAGCCCACGAGGTGTTGCCACAACGGAGTCGGAGGACCCGGACGACTTCGCCACCGAAACCGTCTACGACGAGCTGAACCGGGCGAAGGAGACCCGTACCGCCTACGACAGGGACGATGCCCGTTACACCACCGCGGATGTCACCACGTATGAGTACGACGACGTCGGTCGGCTGGCCAAGGTCAGCATGCCCCCGTCGGCGGGTGAGTCGGTCCGCAACGACACCAACTACACCTACTTCGACAACGGCTGGACTGAGACCAGCAGCGACCCGTGGGACATCGTCACGTCGTACGACTACAACAAGCTCGGTGCCCAGAGCGCACGGACGGTGACCCCTGCCGGCGAGGATCCGGGCGGATCGTCGAACCGGACGATGACCTGGTCCTACTTCTCCGACGGCAAACTGGCCTCCCGCACCGACGAGGGTGTGCCGGTCGGCAAGCACGTCGTGCTGGTCGACAACTCCGACTTCAACAACGTGTCAGCCACCGGCACCTGGACCGCCGCCACCCCAGCGACCGGCAAGCACGGACACAACTACGCCACCCGTCCGGCCGGTACGGGGACGAACTCCTTTACCTGGCAGCTCAACGTGCCGCAGGCCGGCACCTATGAGGTGTTCGCCCGCTACCCGCAGGTCGCCGGCGCCGCCACCGACGCCCGATACACGGTCAACCACGGCGGCGGCGACACGGTGCGGACGGTCAACCAGACCACCAACACCGGCACGTGGGTCAGCCTCGGCTCCTACACCTTCACCGAGGGCAACACCCACAAGGTCACCCTCACCGACCAGGCTGGCGGGACTGTCGTCGCCGACGCGGTGAAGGTGGTTCGGGACAACTCGGGGGAGACCGACGACGAGAAGGTCGACTACACCTACCGGTACGACCCGAACGGCAACCTCACCACCATCACCGACACATCACCCGGCGCGCGCGTCGACACGTACTCGGTCGCCTACACCGGCCTCAACCAGGTCCAGACCGTGACCGAGCGCAAATCGGGAACGGTGAAGAACACCACCAAGTTCACCTACAACCAGAACAGCGTCCCGCTGACCACTGAGCACGACAGGCAGTACGCCAGCTATACCTACGACGAGCGCGACAAGGTCTCAACCGTGGTCAACGGCAAGACCGCCACCGACCCGGACAAGAAGACCACCACCTTCACCTACACCGACCGGGGCGAGAAGTGGAAGGAGACCAAGGGCAACGGCAACACCGTCGAACACCTCTACTACCTCGACGGGCTGCTGAAGTACCAGGTCGAGAAGAAGCCCGACGGGCACGTGGTCTCCGAGCACTCGATGACCTACGACCTCAACGGCAACCGCATCTCCGACAACAACAAGAAGATGCGCGCCGACAACCACGCCGCCTACGTCTGGAACAACACCACCTACACCTACGACCCCCGCGACCGCGTGAGGTCGGTGACCAAGAGCGGCGACACGCCGGCCACCGAAACCTACGTCCACGATGCCAACAACAACGTCATCGAACAAGCGATCAAGAACGTCACCACCACCTTCAACTACGACCGCAACCGGCTCCTGACCGCCACCACGGCAGGCGTGACCTCGTCGTACAACTACGACCCGTACGGCCGCCTCGATACCGTGACCGCCGCCGGTGAGGTGGTCGAGAAGAACCTGTACGACGGGTTCGACCACATCCTGGAAAACCGCAAGAGCACCGGCACCGGCACCACCGTCACCAAGTACACCTACGACCCGCTGGACCGCACCACCACCAAGTCCACCGACGCCGGCGGCGCCAAGGAGAAGACCACCACCTTCAACTACCTCGGCCTCTCAGGCGAAGTCCTGGACGAGGAAGTCGCCGGCGAACTCACCAAGTCCTACCGGTACTCCCCATGGGGCCAGCGGCTGTCGCAGGTGACCCACAACGACGACGGCACCGAGGAAGAGGCGTACTACGGGTACAACCCGCACACCGACGTCGAGCAACTGACCGACGAAAGTGGCAACACGAAAGCCACCTACGGCTACACCGCCTACGGCAGCAATAACGACGCCGAGTTCACCGGCATCGACAAGCCCGACACGGCGGACCCCACCAAGGAGCCCTACAACGCCTACCGGTACAACGCCAAGCGGTGGGACCAGGCCTCCGGGTCGTACGACATGGGCTTCCGCGACTACAGCCCCGGCCTAAACCGCTTTCTCTCACGCGACAGCTACAACGGCGCCCTCGCCGACATGAACCTCGGCCTCAACCCGTGGACCGGCAACCGCTACGCCTTCGGCGGAGGCAACCCGATCACGATGATTGAAGTCGATGGACACGTCGTCACCAGCGACGGTGGTGGTGGTGGCTCGGGCACCTGGATGGATCACTACTGGCGCAATATCATTCCGCCGGCGGCCGGTAAGGACAGCACATACTACTCTGACTCGCTTGGCTATGAGGCACGGCCGGGCGGAACCCTTTATGGCGCCGCCGCTGTTTACGACGCCGACGGAAATCTGATAGCCAAGGAGGACTTTATACGCAGTGGAGGCGGCACATTCAAGGGCGAGTCGAGTCAGAACGATGTGCACATTGAGCCTCGAGCGTTAAGCTGGTTCGAGGAGAAGGGCGTGCTGAAGAAGGGCAACACCCTTGTGATTCTTGTTCACCGAGAGGGAAGAACGGCTTGTCCGGTGTGTGATCCCATCCTGAGGGAGGCCGCCGCCCAGAAGGGAATCAATATTGTCTATAGGGCACCTGGACTTAAAGACAAGAATTACGGCGATAACAAGTCTCCAGCAATAAAGGGGCCTGGCCCTCAGATTGTGCATCCGCCCGGGCGGACCCAGCCAACGCTCTTTGATGCACCCGCCTACCGGCCCCCCCGCGGTATGGGCAAGGCAGCAGGAGGCCTCGGTGCACTCGGTTTTGCTGCGGACATTTACTTCGGCTTAAAGTACGGACCTTGTGGGCTTATGCCGATCGAGATGCCGGGAGTCTGCACACCAGATATTACAAACGATCCAAGATTTCATGCGTGACGGACTAGTTGATGGGGTTCCGCTCTCTTCAGGGCGGGACCCCGTCCCTTGCTCGCGCCCCTCGGGAGCCGTTTCCTTTTCCTAAGGCGTCATGATAAGGTGTCGCCCATGGTGCCAGGCTACTCTAAAGACGTGGATGATCTGGACTGGAATTCCGTGAACCATCTTTATGGTTCAGGGCTTGAGGTGCGTAACCTCCTTGAGAAGATCTGGTCCGAAAGCCCTGCTGAGCGTGTGTCCGCCTATGAGGAGTTGACGGAGCTGCTAGTGGGGGATGGGATGGCCTCGCCTGCAGGTGTAGAAGCTGTCCCCTATTTGGTGGACCTCGTCGGTAGCGACAATGCGCCGGATAGGTTTGCCGCGTGTCGTTTGCTGGCGGCGATTGCCGTTGGCGATGACGAGCGTTGGCTTCAGAATCGCATGTCCGTAACTCTGATTCGCGCCGAGGTTGAGCGCATGTCGGGGCTGACGACTGAAGAACTGCTGCGTGAGAAGGATGCGTGGGTTTCTGCTGCGCCTACGGATGAGGAGAGGGCGGCGCGAGGGCGCAGCGCCCAGTTTGCATCTGTCAAAGCCGAGCGAGAGCAGCAGGTTTTGCATATGCGCTCTTACGACGCCGTTATGGCGGGCGTTCCGACCTTCATCGGCGCCCTTGCGGCATCATCATCCACCTTACGGCTATACGCCGCCTACCTGCTGTCTTGGTTTCCTGAGAGGGCCAAGCTTACCGAGTCTGCACTTGCGCGAGCTCTAGTGGTTGAAGAGGACAGTGAGGTGGCGGCAGTGATGTGCGTGTCCGCTGGCCTGGCCTGTGGCCCTAACTCTCGACTGTTCGAACTTGTGAAAGAGAGAGCTCGCAGCCATAGTCGTCGCGAAAGGTGGGCTTCTGCGATGGGGCAAGCGCGTCTCATAGCTCAGCCCAGTCGTGAACTTATTGCGGATCTCTACGATTGCGTGTTCGCGCGTACGCGCGATATCCATAACTGGCCCTATGTGTATGGCAGCATGTCTGCCACGGCAAGTCTAATTGCTCAAAGTCTTAGCGACAAATCGTCCAACGAGCGCATCGAGGTGATTATTGGGAGGTTGGCGATGGGCGACCCCGAAGACGATACTTTTCGGCTGTTCCGAGCCTTGCTTCAAGCCGCGTTCCCCAGTGGTTCGGCTCCTGCAGGGACACCTTTTCGTGGCCTTGCTGCGCACCAACGGAAGGCAATGCTGGCAGTAGCACGTTACGAAGGACTACGAAAGCAGCCGGAGATCAACCACATGTTCCGCCACTTCGGTCTTCCCTTCGAGCATGACTCTTTCAACGAGTGGCTAAAGGATGTCTCGTAACTCGGTGTCAATCTGCTGGAAGCGTGGAGGGCTGTTTAAGCTGCCTGACCCGGAGGGCTACCCCGGTTAACGTACGACGCTGTCCTGGCCGGCCTCTCCACGACCTAAGCTTGATCTTTAACGCCCTGCAGTGTGACATGCGGGTAGGGAGGCTGATCCGTGAGGGCCGACTCGGGCGCCGGTGCGAGTAGGTAAGTGAGGTGATCTCAGCGACGCATAAGGGTTGATTGGTGCGACACGGGCGAAGGCGGCGAGTCGGGCGGTAGTGGATACAGGCGTGGAGCCATCGATAGACACGTCCTTGCGACAGAAACACGTCTTCGAGAGGGCTCCACGTGATTGCCTATCGTGCCATGGTCGACGTCCCGAGGGAACTCGTGCAGCACCTCGCCCGGCTGTTGTACGCACAGCGACGCGTCTGCGGTACCCGCCGTGGCACCCGGGCGTTGACCTGCTTCTACCAGGCGCTGATGGTGCTGGTCTGGTTCCGCAAGGCCGAAGACATAACCCTGCTCGCCGCCGGGTTCGGCATCTCCCGGGCGACCGCCTACCGCTACCGCGACGAGGGCATCGCCGTGCTCGCTGCCCAGGCGGTCGACCTGCATACCGCTCTGCGGCGGGCCGCGGCCGACGGCTGGTCGCATGTGATCCTCGACGGCAAGCTGTTCGACTGCGACCGGCTCACGGAGACAACCCTGTCGGTCAAGGGCGAGGTGATCGACGCCTGGTTCTCCGGAAAGCACCGCGACTTCGGCGCGAACATCCAGGCTGTCATACGCCCGGACGGGCTGCCGATCTGGACATCGGCGGCGCTGCCCGGGCATCTGCACGACACCAGTTGCGCCCGAGAACTCGGGAGAACCGCCGCTTTGAACTGGTCCGCCGCCGAACTCGACCTGCCCGCCCTGGCCGACTCCGGCTACGAAAGCGCCGGTCACGGCATCAAGACTCCGGTCAAGCAACCCGCCGACGGCCACCGGCTCGCGCCCGACAACCGCGCCTACAACCGACTGCTACGCGGCCTGCGTTGGCAAGGAGAACGCGGCTTCGCGATCCTGATCGGACGTTGGAAGACGCTACGTCATACGACCGTCAGCCCACGCCGAATCGGCGACATCGTCGCCGCAGCCCTGCACCTGACCCACTTCGAGTACAAATACCTACCGCAAAGTCGTTGAGATCACTTCAGTAAGCTCCTCAGCTGGCCCTCACTGTTGGATCACGGCAGTTGACGCGGTTCGCAAGCCTTTGGCAAGGGATGTGCGGGTTGGCGCGGGATTTCGTTAACTCCAGAAACCAGTCGTTAGGTGACGCCGAGTAGGGCCAGCGGGCGGCTGCTGTCGCGGGCGTGATGCCGGTTCGCGGCGGCGATGTTGGTGACGCCGGCGGTGCGTAGTGCGCCGATGGCGGCGTTGCGGAGGGCGGCCATGACTTGTGGTCCGGTGCCGGTGCGGATCTGGGAGCGGTCTTCGTCGTAGGTGACGTCTCGCACCCAGTGGATCTTGTTTTCGATCGACCAGTGGCCGCGGATCCAGGCGGCCAGCTGGGCAGGTTTGGCGGCTCACCGAAGTTGAGGGGGGTCGGCTGAGGCCGTCGATCCGTCCAGGGTGGACCCTGGTGTGAGGATGCCCGTGGCTCCTGGTGATCATCTTGTTGTCGAAGCAAGCTGATCACAGTAGAAGAGCCACGGGCATGGTTGAGGATACGACCCGGCTGTTGGGCCTCGCCGGTCTGGCCGTCGTCGGGGTCGCGGACGGGGCGGACGGTCTGGTGGTGGACCTGGTCACCACCGATGAGCGGGCACGGCGGTGCCCAGAGTGCGGAACACGGGCACGCAGGTCGAAGGGCCGGCGGGTGACCCGCCCGCGTGACCTGCCGGTGGGTGGGCGGTGGCCAGCGCTGCGGTGGTGCAAGCGCCGTTGGCGCTGTGATGAGCCCGGTTGTCGGCGTGGGTCGTTCACCGAGGCGGTAGAGGCTGTGCCGGCTCGCAAGAGGTTGACCGCGCGGTTGCGGGCGGCGTCCGGCGCTGCGGTCGCTGACGATGGACGCACTGTCGTGCAGGCGGCCCGGGATCATGACCTGTCGTGGCCGGTCGTCGCCGCCGCGTTCGCCGCGCATGCCGCTGTGGTGCTGCCCGTCCAGCCGCAGCCTGTCGAGGTGTTGGGCATCGACGAGATCCGCCGGGGCAGGCCGAAGTTCGTCCTCGACGAGGCCACCGGCGCCTGGCAGAGCACGGTCGACCGCTGGCACGTCGGGTTCGTGGATCTGTCGGGCGGGCAGGGACTGCTCGGTCAGGTCGAGGGCCGCACCGCCCAGGTTGTGGCCGACTGGCTCCTGGCCCGCCCGCCGATGTGGCGTGATCAGGTCCGCTACGTCGCGATCGACATGTGCACGATCTTCAAGTCCGCCATCGAGCGGGTACTGCCGCACGCCCAACTCGTCGTCGACCACTTCCACCTCGTGCAGTTGGCCAACGCCACCGTCACCGAGGTCCGCCGCCGGGTCACCGTGCAGGTCCGCGGCCGACGCGGACGCAAAGGCAACCGCGAGTGGGAACTCCGCAACCGGCTGACCCGCTCCGCCGCCCGCATGCGCGCCGAGCACGTAGACGACCTCGAAGCCGAACTGGCCGCGCTGCCGGCACGCATCGGGACGCCGATCCTGGCCGCCTGGAACGCCAAGGAAGACCTGCTCGACCTGCTCGCGCTGGCCCGCGTCAACCCCAATCGCGAACGCGTCGCCGAGCTGCTCTACCGCTTCTACCGCCGCTGCGCCCACGCCGACCTGCCCGAACTCGCCCGCCTGGCAACCACCGTGCAGACCTGGTGGCCCCAAATCCTCGCCTTCCTCCACACCGGCATCACCAACGCCGGCTCCGAAGGCACCAACCGAGTAATCAAAACCGTCGCCCGCGACGCCTACGGCTTCCGCAACCCCGTCAACCAGCGACTACGCACCCGCTGCGCCACCACCCGACGAACCCGAGGACACCTCAACCCCCGCTAATTTCGTGATCCGGTACGCGGACGTGGACACGCTGCGTACGGTGATCCGGCAACTGGTCGAGCGGCACCCGATGCTGCGGACCTCGTTCGACCAGACCACGTTCAGC
>NZ_JBFBAO010000316.1:0-8461 GCF_040682255.1 Micromonospora sp. NPDC051296
GTCGACCTCCCCACGCTCGTCCGTGACGACACCGACCACCACATGGAAGACTGACACGAGCGGCCTTTCTTTGCAGACGACGACTGGCGTGAAGAACCGTCATCGTCTACTACAGATCTTGAATGGTCAGGTTGTGTCGGGTTCGAGTGTCAGGCCGGTGTGTGCGAGGAAGCTGTCGAGTAGGTCGTCGCGGTACTGGATGCTCTTGAGTCGGTTCTTGATGATCGCCTGGAGGTGGTCGACGCCGGTGACGGCGAGGTTGCCGATGCTGCGTTTGAGGTGGGACCACACTGCCTCGGTCGGGTTCAGGTCCGGGGCGTAGGTCGGTAGCCGGATCACGGTCAGCCAGTCCCGGGCGTCGATCATCTGCCGCATGGCGGCGGAGACGTGGGTGCTCAGGTTGTCCCAGACGCACACGATCGGTCCGCCGAGCTGCTGGTGGGCGGCATCCAGCAGGGCGATGTAGTCGCGTTCGCTGAAGCTGCGGCGTTCGTTCTTGCGGCCGCGATGCACAAGCGTGCGGTAGATGAACCGGGACCGCTGCCCGGGCCGGTAACAGGTCAACCCGGCGATCGAGACCCGACCGGAGCCCTTGCCCGACACCGCAACCACGGGGGTGTGTCCGCGTCGTCCCCAGGTGCGTGCCTTCGGTGGGCGCAACGTCTGACCGGCCTCGTCCTCGAAGACCAGCCACGCCTGCCGCTGCGCCGCTACCGTTTTCCCGCCGGCCACGTCTCCCGCCGCCAGGTCGTGATCGCGGCCTCGTCCCGCTCGACCGCACGATGCGCGGGGACCTGCACCGACCATCCCAACCGGTACATGATGTTCGCCGTGCCGCGCAGCGTGTACCGGGTGTGGAACATCCGGGCGATCAGGTCCGACACCCGCGCCAGAGTCCACCGCTGATCACTACCGAAGCCGTGTGCCGCCGGGCCCTCGTCCAAGGCGTCGGCCAGCCGCCGTAGCCGGCCCTCATCCAGCCGGCACCGAGACCCGCCAGGCCCCTTCGACGCCAGGGCCTGCTCACCACCGGCCTGCCACCGCTTACGCCATCCGTACACCGCGGTCTGCGACACCCGCAGCCGACGCGCGATCTCCGGCACCGACACATCCTGGGAGAACCACCCCGCTGCCTGCCGTCGCACCGCCTCACGTTTCGCCCGCCCCCGCGCGGACAGTCCACCTCCATCGGGATACCTCATCCCATCGATCTACCCCAACACGAGGCCATCACACAGACCACATCGGACGAACCTGGCCATTCAAGATCTGTAAGGAAGGCCGCGCCCGTTCACCGGCCATGTCGCCAGGCCCAACAAAGATCAACTAACTTTGCTTTGGCTCTGGATGGTGGCCCACCTGACGATGCCTTCGGAGAATTCAGGGTGGCGTTCGTAGTCGCGGGCCAGCCAGCGGCAGGCGGTGAGCCATGCCAGGTTAGATGATCATTCGCGCCTACCGGTTGAGCAGCGGCTGACCGTCGTAACCCGCGCTGAACTCGCCGACCGCTGCCGCGCCGGACACACGGGGCGGCGCGGCAGCCCGTACCCTCCCCGTGCCGCCCGGTCTATCCGACCTGGGCAGAGCATCCGCCGTGGGCCGGTGCCGGACTTTCGGTCATCGGACCCTTCTGACATCATCCGGCAGAGCGATCGAAGACTATGACTGTGGAGGTTCAGATGCGCTTCCGCCTGGCGAGTTCCCTCAGCGTCGCCCTGCTGGCGACCGCCGCGTTCTTGGTTCCGGCGTCGCCTGCCGCCGCCGCGCCGTCGTTCCGGACGCCGTTCCCGTGCAACCAGACGTGGTCCGGTCAGACCCGCACCACCCACAGCCCGCAGTACGCGATCGACTTCAATCGGACCAACGACCACGGCGATCCGGTCAAGGCCAGCGCCCCGGGCACGGTGGACGTGGTCGCCAACCTCGGTGACACCAGCTACGGCCGGTACGTGCGGATCAACCACGGCAACGGATACACCACCTACTACGCCCACCTCAGCGGGTTCAACGTCTCGGTCGGCCAGTCCGTCGGCTACAGCACCACGATCGGGTACGTGGGCAACAGCGGCGGCTCCTCCGGATCGCACCTGCACTACGAGCAGCGCCTGAACGGCAACGACATCAAGGTGCGCTTCAGCGGCAACCTGGCTCTCTACTTCGGGACGCGGAACTACACCCGTACCGCCGGTTGCTGATCCACCAGTCGACTTCCCCGGTTTCGGGCACGGGCGACGGCCCTTCGGTTGGAAAGTACGGCGTTCGGCTGATTCGACCTCGGGCCCATCGACCCATCATCGTCCGCAGTCACACGCTGTGGTGTTGTTGTCGTAACCGGCGACGGAGATGTCGTCCGGGACGTGGAGCCCGGCCTCGGCGATGGCGTCGAGCGCGCCCGAGGCGTGGTCGGATCACCCCGCCGACAGCCGGTGTTCCTGTCGGACCCGCCTGGGAGGCAGCACCGTGCGGAGTCTGGCGACGGCCGCGGAGTGGCCGGAGATGTCGGTGGCACAGCCGTGGCCCGGATGTGCGAGCCAGAACCTCCCGTCCTGCTCGACCAGGAGCGCATCGGCCAGCGGCACCGTGTGCACGTCACCGTCGCCGTCCACCGCGGCGACGCTGTCAACGCCGACGATCAGGACGCCCTTGGTGCCGAACCGCTTCAGCAACGCCGGCCGGTACACCTCACCGGAGGGCTGCACGCTGCCGCGAGGGCAGGCGTGCTCGGCGGTGCCGGGTAGCGCCGGTCGCGTCCCACGTGGCACGACCACCATCGCGGAGCACAGCCATCCGGACATCAGGTCGCGCGCCGCCTGCGCGGTGAACCGGCGTAGGCGGTCCGGCGGATCCGGCGCAACGAGTTCGGCTGTGCCGAACAGCTCCCGTTGGGCGGCCGACTCCAGCGACCCGACCTGCTCCAGCACGTCCGCTGGCTTCTTCCGTAGCTGGCTGAGGGTCACCGGAGGGGCCTCGGCGAACGCGATCGCGCGGTCGAGGTCCGCCTGGGACGGACCCTCGCCGATCAGCCGCTGCAGCTCGGCCCAGAGTACTTCCGCCGCAGTCGCCGCGTCCGAGCTCTTCGCCTTCTTTCTCCGCGTGTGGAGGCTCAGCCCGTACTCGTGTTGGGCCGCGTCGAGTGCCAGGAACTCGGGGTAGCTCGCGTAGGCGAGCCCCGCGTGGGCCAGGGCCGCGTTGACCCGCGACATCAGGACCCGGAGGAGCATGACCGCCGCCGCGTCGGGTTCGGCCCGGAACGCCAGCCCGGCCCCGCGGACCTGGTCGGCGTACCAGACGGGACCGGTCTGGTATCGAGCGGGCGGCGCGGGATGGGTGACCCTTGGCCCGGCGGGCAGGGGGAGGCGCATGGCCGGCGGCGCGGCGGTCATTGCGAGGACCGCGTTGCCGGCGGTGAAGAACCGTCGCACGTGCCGCCCGATCTCGTCCGCGGTGAAGAGCCGGTAGTCCACCACCGGCCAGCGGGTCAGGCCGGGGCCATGGGGACCGTACCGGCGGGCGAGCAGTGATCCCCAGGGGTCGAGCAGACCGTCGTCGGCGCCCCCGAGGTACCGGTCACCGGGGTCGGTGTCGGCCAGCGCGTCGGCGAGGTCCGCGGGCGGGAGGCCGCTGAGGACCGTGCAGATGGCGGCGAAGTGCTCCACGATCTGCTCGGGGGAGCCGGCCGCGGTGAAGGAGGTTTCGCTCAGGGCGGTCATCTCGGTGCACTGGTCCGCGACGTATGGCTCGGCCCGCAGCACCAACTCCTGCACCACGTGGGTCAGGCCGATCGTGTCGAGGTCCTCGTCGCGGGGGTCGCAGCCGAACGACAGCGTCCCGGCGAGCGGGCCGGGACAGTCCTCCTCGAGGACTGTCACCCCGTCGACCTCGCGTCGTCGCATGCCTGGATCGTAGGGCGGCCGGGCAAACCACGCTGCCGGCGCGAGGTCGCGCAATCTTCAGGCGTTGAGCGGACAGGTGCCCCCGACGCGCCACCACAATCGTGCAGGCCATCCTCGCCCTACATCACGTTCAGACCAGCCGAAACCCACGATGAAAGAGCCCCAAATGAAATGTGCAACAGTCTCACTCGAGCCCTTGGTTGTTGCGTCGTAGCACGGTGTGTGCTGCTTGGAGTAGGGCGGTAAGGGCAGCGTCGTCACGGTTGGGGAGCCAGGCCAGGGCCGCGGTGGACAGTGGTAGATCGATGACATCGACGTAGGCGACGCCCCGGCGGGAGTAGTCGCGGCGCGCCTCGGCGGGTAGGAAGGCGATGGCCTGGCCACGGGCGACGGCCGACAGCAGCGCATCCATGTCCTCGGCCACTGGGCCGTAGCGTACGGCGCTGCCGTCGGGGCGGGGGTTGACCGTCCAGTAGTCCCACCACTCCCGCAGCTCCGGGATCGGGACATCGACCACCAGACGGTCGGACAACTGGGCCAGTGCCAGCGGCGCCTGGCCCGCCAGCGGGTCGTTGGCGGGCAGGCAGGCGACGCGGGGCTCCGTCGCCAGGTGCAGGCTGCGCAGGCCCGGCGGCAACGGGGGCCGCAGGAACGCGGCGTCGACCTCTCCGCGCGGCAGGGCGTAGACCTGCTCGACGAAGTTGACGGAGCGGATCTCGACGGTGATCCCGGGATGTCGGGCGGACAGTTCGGCAAGGATCGCGGTCACGTAGGGCATGAAAGCCTCGCCGCCGATGGCTCCGATTCTCAGGTGCCCCCGCACCTGACGGGCGTAGGTGGCAGCGACCCCCAGCAGACGGTCCATGGCTGCCACGAGACCGCGTGCTTCGGGTACCAGGGCACGGCCGGCCTCGGTCAGCTCCACCCGGCGGGTCGAGCGCCGCACCAGGTCAACACCCAGCCGGTCCTCCAGCGTCCGGATCTGCTGGCTGAGCGCGGGCTGTGTCAGGAACAGGCGCTGGGCCGCGCGGCCGAAGTGCAGCTCCTCGGCCAGCACCAGAAACAGCCGCAGCTGATGAACGCTGGGCTCACGGGCGGCCGGCCGGACCGGAGGGGTGTGTCGGCCACCAGCACCATCACGAATCATAGAGACAACACTATCAGTCTGCCGTAAAGACTAATTGCTGGATGCTGTAGGTGACCTTGCGAAAAGATCACTGACCATGGATTATTTCTCATCAACCGATGGCGATGGCCGGCATCAGAAACTAAGGAGAAGAACAACTTTGTTCCGCCGAATATCGGGGGCGGCGTGAGCGGCGGTCATCAAAGCATTGAAGATTGTTCAGATCCGGGTTCGGCTCCGAGTCGGAGCGCGGCGCAGTGGCACACCGAAATGCCCCACTGTCGTCCGATCCAATCCAGAGCGGACCTTCTACGAAGGCTGCCTTGATAGGCAGCCTTCGTAGAAGGCTTAGCATTTGAACGTGAGCAACTGACCCATCGCCAGAAACCGCCGGGCCGGCATTTCCTGGTCTGCGCCACAAGCCTCCTTTTCAAGCCCAAACGGCACCACGATCGCAGAGGCTATCGGTTCTCGCCAATCATCCGACACGAACTCCCATGGCCAACGTGAGCTGTGCCCGTCCCTCCTCCCTGTGGGGGCACGGTGGCCTGGGCGTGACTGGCCGTCGTCAGAGCCACTGCATCCCGGCTGGCGGGACCACCAGCCCTGCCCGGGACGACAGCCTCACTTCGACCGGGTGGCCTCGGCCATGGCCACGTTCTCGGGATGACCGGCTGGCGGGCGACTGCCGTGCAGCGGCACGGCGATCCACCGTACGGTTGCTTAGGATGCTGAGGTGATCCTCGGGCGCCGCACTGAGCTCAACGCCTTGGAGGCGCTGCTCAACGGTGCCGTCGCCGGACGGGGCGGGGCGCTGGTCCTCCGCGGTGAGGCGGGCATAGGCAAATCGGCGCTACTGGAGTCTACTGCCGCAGACGCTGACCGCCGTGGAGTCAGGGTGCTCGGCACGGCAGGCGTGCAAGCGGAAGTGCTCATCCCGTACGCGAGCCTGCACCGGCTGCTGCGCACTGCGCCGGACTTGGCTGCTGCGGCCGGGACGATCTTGGGCTCGCCGAACACCGTGCCGTTTCGCGCGGCGACCGCACTGCTGGATGCGATGACTGCGACGGCGGACCCGACCCTGATCACCGTGGAAGATCTACAGTGGGTGGACGAGGCGAGCTGGGAAGCGCTGACGTTCGCTGCCCGCCGGCTTACAGCGGAGCGGACAGCAATGCTGCTCACGGCACGTGACGGCGAGGACGTGGACCGCCGCCTGATTCGGGCAGGGCTTGCCGAGATGCGTCTGGAACCGCTCGACGCGGCTGATTCCCGTCAACTGCTGACACATGTGGCGCCGCAGCTTCCGGCCGCGCTGGGTTCGCAGGTATTGGCGGCGGCCGCAGGCAACCCTCTCGGTCTGGTGGAGTTGGGCGAGGCCGTTGCGCGGGTTGGCAGTGTGGCGCTGCTACCGAGCACGGTGTCGCTCAGTGAGCGCCTGGAGCGCACCTTCGCGGGACTGGTCGCCGAACTGCCGGCCGCGACCCGGACGCTGCTGTTGGTCGCGGCCGTCAACGACCACGACGATCTGGACGAGAGCGTGCGCGCCTACCGCCTGATCGTGCCAGATCAGGGCGGGCCCGAAGCCGTCGATCCGGCGGTGGCGACCCGTCTGGTGCAGGTCGACGACCAGCTCCGGCTGCGGTTCCGGCATCCTCTGCTCCGCTCTGCGCTTTATCACTCCGCCACCGTCACGCAGCGCCGGCGTGCGCACACCGCGCTGGCCGAAGTGGTGGCGCACGACTCGGAGCGAAGCGTCTGGCACCGGGCCGCCGCGGCGAGCGGTCCCGACGAAGAGCTGGCCGGGCAATTGACCGAGATCGCGACGCGGGCCCGGCACCGGCAGGCCGCCCGGATCGCGCTGACCGCTTTCGAACGGGCCGCGCGGCTCAGTGCGGACCCGGCCGCTCGGGGATTCCGGTTGCTGGCAGCCGTGGACATGGCGTCCGAGCAGGGCGACAACACCGCGAATCGGCGCCTGCTCGCCGAGATCCGCCCGCATGAACTGACGGACGGCGACCGGGCGGTCTACGACTTTCTGGTCGAGGTCTATCACGGGACGCGATGGTCCGGCGGGGAACGGCTAACCGGGTTCGCGGCGATGCTGAACGCCCTGATCGACGCCGGTGACGTCGACCGGGCGATCCGCCTGCTCGACACCATCGCATTGCGAACGCACTACTCCGAGACGGAGCCGGCTGTCCTCGACCGCCTGGTGGCGGCGGTCGATCGCATGATGGTGATGTCGAATGACCCGCAGATCCCGGGACACCTCGCGTTGATCGCTCCGGTCAGCCGGGGCGTCGAGTGCCGGCGCCGCATGTGGGAGGCTTTCACGACCGGCGATCTGGATCCGTACACCGTGGCCACCCTCGGCTATGGTGCGGCTGGCCTCGGCGACTGCGCAGCAGCGTGCGAGTTCCATGCCACTGCCCAGATCGGGCTGCGTGAGCAGGGCCGGTTGGGCGTTCTTTACCGGTCCCTGATCAGCCATGCGATGAACGCGGTGTACCTCGGTGACGCCCGAACCGCAGCGATCCTTCTGCCGGAGGCGGATCAGATCGCCAAGGAGGTCGGCGACCCGAACTGGGTGCCGGCGTCCTGGGTGGCCGCAGCCACGGCGGCGGCTCTGCGCGCTGATCCGGTGGTGGCCGGGGAGCGTGCGGCTGCTGCCGAGACGGCACTGCTGCCGTATGGCCGCAACCCGCTGCTCGCCGGGGTGCGGCAGGCGCGCGGCATCGCGGCGTTGGGCGCGGGCCGACCGGAGGAGTCGTTTCGCGAACTACGTCGAATCTTCGACCCGGCCGATGACTCTTACCACCTTCACACCGGATTTATGCTTGTGGCGCACCTGGCCGAGGCCGCAGCAGCGTGCGGTGCCACTGCGGAGCTGCGGCTTCTGGTGGACCGGCTGACGCCGGTCGCCGAGGAGAGTCAGTCACCGGCGCTGCTCACCGGGCTCGGGTACGCGCAGGCGGTGCTCGCCGACACCGCCGAGGCGTGGGAGAAGGCCGTTGCGGAGGACCTCGACGGGTGGTCGTTCGAGCAGTCGCGACGGCAGCACGCGTACGGGGCGTGGCTACGCCGCCGCCGTCACCCAGCCGAGTCACGGCCGTTGCTGCGCGCCGCGGCCGCCACCTTCGACGCGCTCGGTGCCACCGCTTGGGCCGACCGGTCCCGCGCCGAGCTCCGCGCCTCCGGCGAGTCGCTGCGCCGACCCGGCACTGCCGGGCTCACCCCGCAGGAGACGCAGATCGCCCGGCTCGCCGCCGAAGGGCTGAGCAACCAGCAGATCGCCGACCGGCTGGTGCTGTCACCGCGCACGGTGACCACACATCTGTCCCGGATCTATCCGAAGCTCGGCATCCGTTCGCGGGTGGAGTTGGCCCGGGTGCTGGGGATTACGTAGTTCTACGCACGCGAGCGGTCATCGGTGGCTCAT
>NZ_JBFBAO010000317.1:0-8399 GCF_040682255.1 Micromonospora sp. NPDC051296
GGGCGCTGGTTGCGTCGCTTCTGCGCCCGGTCGTACGGCGGGCGGTGCGGGACCGGCTCGTCCACCAGGATGAGCGGTTCCTCGGGCGGTTCGGCCGCTCCGGTCATCTCCGCGAGCTGCTCGGCGTCGCCATAGTCGAGCCGGTCGATCGGCAGTGGGCCCGGGAGTTCGTGGATCGGGGCCCAGGTGACCGGCGGTGCGTCCTGGGTCTGATCGTCGTCCGTGGTCATGGCTGCCTCCTCTACCGAAACGGTAGGGGGGCGTCGATGGCCCAGGCGGCCGAATGGCATTATCAGGGTCTATGCGTTATTCGCCCTAGTTTCAGGCGTCGAGCGCCCTGCGGTACAGAAAGAAGACCCGTTCGATCCGGGCGCCCGCGCTACCCGAATAGAACGGAACCGGCCCCACCCAACCGATCTGCGCCGCGGCGATTCCCGCCGTCCACTGGTCGCGCAGGCACCGCCGCAGGAGAACACCGCCGATGCCCGACCCCTCGGCGGCAGGTGCGGTGCCCATCGGCCCGAACCAGCTCGGCCGGGACGACCCGTACGCGGCGAATCCGAGCACCTCGCCGTCGCGTACGGCGAGGTGGCAGCCGGCGTCCGGGCGACCGAGCGAGCCGGCCAGCTCGGCTTCCCAGGTGCCGCCGAACGTGGTGCGGGCGAAGGCGGCGAGCGCCGGCAGGTCCGCCGGCTCCGCGCGGCGTACGGTCACTCCCTGCGCGGCCAGCCGGGACTCGGCGGCCTCCGTCGACCGCAGCGCCGGCGATCCGTCGTACGACAGGTCGGCGGTCATGTTCCAGGCGGTGCGATCCTGGCGGTAGCCGAGGGCGAGCGCGAGACAGACCGCCGGGGTGTAGCGGACGTCGATGCCGGGCCAGGCGTAGTACGGCGGGTTCCCGGCGAGCAGCACCTCGGCCGCACCAAGGTCGGCCAGCGCCCGCTCGGCGTGCCCGAGCAGGGCCCGCCCGATGCCCCGGCGCCGTAGCCGGGGCTCGACGGCCACCAGGTCCACGTGCCCGATCCGGCCGTCGTCGGCGGACAGCGAGCCGATCAGTACGCCGACCAGCTCGTCCTCCCGGTACCCGCCGAACACCCGCACCGTGCGGTCGGCGGCTGCCCGCCGCCAGAGCGTCTCCACCAGGGGGCCGGCCTCGGCCGCGTCCTCCGGTAGATCGAGCGCCCGGCGGCACAGCTCCGCCACCTCCGGCGCCTGCTCCACGGTCAACTCGGCGATGCTGATCCCGGCGTCCATGGCTGCCGACCCTAGATCACAACCGGCCCCTCGTGGCAGTCCTCGCCCGGCCGGCGGTCAGGGCTGGGAGGTGATGCCGCCCCGGCCGCCGAACGGGTCGTCGACGGCGGACTTGGTGACGACATGGATGACTCCGCAGCACAGGGCCACGACCAGCGCCGGCACGCCCAGCAGGATCAGCAGCGCCATGCCGCGCCACCGGGCTGTCGAAGGCGACGGGAAGGGAGCCGCTGCGCCAGGTGAATGACCGTGCATGAGCCCGCAACTTAGCAGGTCAAAGCCAGTTTGTTTACCCCTGGACGAGATCTGCTCACGTTGTGTGAGGTCAGCCGCGGGTGGCGCCGACGGCGGCGTACGCGTCGACCAGCCCGGCACCGACGATGTTTCCCGCGCCACCGCAGTCGTCGGTGCGGTCGCCGGCCTGGACCGGCGTGGCCGTTTCGCGCAGGATCCGCCGGGTCCGGTCCAGGTCGCCGATCAGTTCCGGACTGGCCGACCACATCAGCGCCACCACGCCCGCCACCTGAGGGGTGGCCATGGACGTGCCGTCGAGCGCGGCGTACCCACCGCCGGGCATCGCGGAGAGCACGTCCGCCCCCGGTGCCATCAGGTCCGGCTTGGCCACCCCCGCAGCCGGGCCGCGGGAGGAAAAGTCGGTCACCCGGCGCCGGTCGTCCACCGCGCCGACGGTCAGCACGTCCGGGTACGGCGCGGGTGGGTCCTGTACCGAGCCGCAGAACGGGCCGGTGTTCCCGGCCGCCGCGACGACGAGGATCCCGGCGGCCTCCAGCGCGTCCGTGGCCGGCCGCAGCGCCTGCGGATCGCAGCCCTCGATCGGTGGACAGCCCCAGGAGTTGGTCAGGATCTCCGGCGCCCGGGCCGGGCGGCCCGCGGTGAACGGGTCGCCGCCGGTCGGGAAGGGCGCCAGCATGAACTGGAGGCAGTCCAGGTAGGCGGCGGGACTTCCCAGGTTGCGGTCGAGGTTGACGCAGCCGACCCACTGCGCGTCCGGCGCCACGCCGATGCCGCCCCGCCCGACCGCGCTGCCCGCCGTGTGGGTGCCGTGCCCGCTGCGGTCGGTCGGCGTCCGGGTGCCGTTCCACGGGTCGAACCACGAGTCGTCACCGCCCCGGAAGCCCCCGGCCAGGGCCGGATGCCGTCCGTCCACCCCGGAGTCGGAACTGCCCACGGTCACCCCGGCGCCGGTGACCCCGAGTTCGGACCAGACCCGGTCCGCACCGATCATCGTGATGTTCCAGGCCGGGCCGGTCGGCGCGGGAGCGTTGCCGCCGGCCGTGCCGGCGGGTGCCGGCAGCGGACGCAGCCGTTGGCTGACCAGGACCCGGGCCACCTCCGGCCGGCGGCTCAGCCAGGCCCGTACCGCCGGCCCGCCGTCCACTTCGACCGCGTTGACCAGGTAGTACGGGGTGTGGCCCAGCCGCAGCCGGCGCAGCTCCCGCCGCAGGTCGGCCTGGCTCCGCTCGGCGGTGTCGACCAGCCGCCGGTAGACCTCCCCGGTGCGGGCGTCCCGGCCGGCCTTCCCCGCCCCGGCCGGCAGGCCGGTCAGGTCCGCCTGTTGTCGCAGCACCACGAACAGCCGCTCGCCGTGCAGGCCCGGCTGGCCGGCACCGACGCCGACCGCGCCGACCGTGACCAGCAGGGTCAGGGCGGTCCCGGCGGCCATCGCCCGCCGGGGCGAGCGGGCCGAAGGCCGGGCCAGCAGCAGCCCGTACGCGATCGCCAGCGCGACCGCGACGACGAGCCCGGCACCGGCGGCGACCGCCACCCAGAACGGCACATCCCGGGTGCCGGCCAGGAGCAGGCTGATCTCCTCCGGATCGGTGAACGCCAGCGGGCCGAACACGCCGAGCCCGACCAGCCAGGCGGTGGGCGTACGGCCGGCCGGCCGGGCCGAGCGTCGGTTCAGGGCGTGCAGCGCGGCCAGAGCGAAGCCCGCCGGAGGCAGCGCCACCAACAGCGGCAACTGGGCACCGGACTGTCCGGCACCGGCACCGATCAGCAGCAGCACAACGCCGGCGACCAGGCCGCCCACCAGCACCAGCCGGGCCGGTCGGGGTGGCTCGCCGACCTCGAAGTGACGCCAGAACCGGGCGTCCAGCAGCACCCCCGCCAGCGTCCCGACGGCCGCTGCGGCCAGCCCGGCGAGCACCGTCTCCAGCAGCCCGCCGAGCGCGCCGAGCCACACCCAGGGCAGCAGCAGGGCCACCCCGGCGGCCACGGCGAGCAGGGTCGCCACCGCCGGGCGCGGCCGGGCACCGCCGGGCCGCCCGGGGCCGAAGACGCGCTGCGTCAGCCGGTCCGCGACCAGCGCCAGCAGCGCGGCCGTGGCGGCCAGCGCGGCGAGGTACGCCTCGTGGTGCACCAGGGGGATCGCGCGCAGCAGCCCGAGCAGGCCCAGCGCGAGCGCTCCGGCCAGCCAGACCCGGCCGGTGACCCGGATCGCCGCCGTCCGGGGGATCAGGGCCAGCGGCAGCGTGGCGGTGCCGACCAGGAGCACGGTGAGCAGGCAGAGCACCGGCCAGAGCAACACGAGCCGATCCAGCCCACCGACCAGCAGCACCTGGTCGACCAGCCAGCCGCCGCTCTGCGACAGCACGGTGACCGCGACCGCCCAACAACCGGCCAGCACCGCCGCGACGACCGCCCAGGGACTGCCGACACTGCCGGATGTGGAGTGGTCCGCCCGCATCCGCACACAGTACGACGCACACCGGTGGCGGGCCGGGCTCCGGTCGGTCGTGGGACGGATCACCGTGGGCGTGGCCGGTGCCGTCCGGTGCCGGTGGGGCTACCGTGGACGGGTGCGCGATCCACACGTTCTGCGATCCGTTGCCGGTCAGCTCTCCCCCTCCCGCCGCGCCGCCGACCTGCGCCGGCTGCGGGCCGAGCGCTTCGACGTGCTGGTCATCGGCGGTGGCGTGACCGGTGCCGGGGCGGCCGTCGACGCCGCGTCCCGGGGGCTGAAGGTGGCCCTGGTGGAGGCCCGCGACTTCGCCGCCGGCACCTCCAGCCGGTCCAGCAAGCTGATCCACGGTGGCCTGCGCTATCTGGAGCAGTTGGAGTTCAACCTGGTGCACGAGGCGCTCACCGAGCGGGGCCTGCTGGCCACCCGGCTGGCGCCGCACCTGGTTCGTCCGGTGCCGTTCCTGGTGCCGCTGCCGGCCGGGCAGGGCGCACGGGACCTGCCCGCCCGGGTGGTCCGTCGCGCCTACTACGGCGCCGGGGTGGCCGCGTACGACGCCTTCGCCGGCCTCTTCGGCGGGGGCCGGGGCATGCCGCTGCACCGGCACCTGAGCCGGGAGGGCGCGCGCCGGATCTTCCCGAGCCTGCGCGCCGACGGGCTGGCCGGCGCGATCCGCTACTACGACGGGCAGGTGGACGACGCCCGGCTCGTGGTCACCCTGGCCCGCACCGCCGCCAGCCTGGGGGCGACCGTGGTGAGCAGCGCCCGGGCGGTCGGGCTGATCCGGCAGGCCCGGGAGGTCACCGGGGTCCGGGTCCGCGACCTGGAGGCGCCGGCCGGCTCCCCGGAGGCCGAGTTCGAGGTACGCGCCCGCACGGTCATCGCCGCCACCGGCGTGTGGACCGACGACATGTCCCGGATGCTCAACGACGTCGGGCTGCGCCCGGGCATTCGGGTCCGTGCCTCCAAGGGTGTGCACCTGGTGGTGCCCCGCTCGGCGATCACCGGCGAGACCGGGCTGATCCTGCGTACGGCATCCAGCGTTCTGTTCGTCATCCCGTGGGGCGGGCACTGGATCATCGGCACCACGGACACCGACTGGCGTCTGGACCGCTCGCACCCGGCGGCCTCCGCGAGCGACATCGACTACCTGCTGCGGCAGGTCAACACCGTGCTGGACCGGCCGCTGACCACCGCCGACATCGAGGGCGTCTACGCCGGGCTGCGCCCGCTGCTGGCCGGCGAGGCGGACTCCACCTCCAAGCTCTCCCGGGAACACGCCGTCATCGAGCCGATGCTCGGGCTGTTGCTGGTGGCCGGCGGCAAGTACACGACGTACCGGGTGATGGCGGCCGACGTGGTCGACCGGGCCGCCCGCCGGCTCGGTGGGCAGCGGCCGTCGCGTACCGCCGACCTGCCGTTGCTCGGCGCGGACGGGTACGCGGCGATGTGGCGGGATCGGGCCGATCTGGCCCGCCGGCACGGGGTGCCGGTCGGTGTGGTGGAGCACCTGCTGGAGCGCTACGGCAGCTTGACCCTCGACCTGCTCGCGCTGATCGACGCCGATCCGCTGCTGGCCTCACCGTTGGCCGGCGCACCGGAGTACCTGGCTGCCGAGGTGACCTACGCGGCCCGGGCCGAGGGCGCGTTGCACCTGGAGGACGTGCTCACCCGACGTACCCGGATCTCGATCGAGACGACGCACCGGGGCGTGGAGTCGGCCGAGCACACGGCCGAGCTGATGGGCGCGGTGTTGGGTTGGGACGGTGCGCGGCGGGCCCGCGAGGTGGCCCACTACCGGGCCCGGGTGGAAGCGGAACGGCAGTCCCAGCTGATGCCGGACGACGCGACCGCCGACGCGGCGCGGCTGGGTGCGCCGGACGTGCGGGGCTACGCCGCGGACCGGGGTGCCGACGACGCCGGGCTGCCCCGCTGATCGACCCCGGCGATCGATAACAGCGGATATCCATCCGGCCGGTTACGCTCGCAACCTACGGTGGGGTAAGTTCCGCGCGTGATTGCGCTTTCCTGGTCACGGCTGGCTTCCCTGTCCACCACCGCCCTGCTGGCGGTCGCGTTGAGCGGATGCGCCCCGTTCGGCCATCAGGCCGGATCGGCGGCAGGCACGACAGCCAGCGAACTGCCCGGGGCCGGAGGAGCCGCGACCAGCGGGCAGGCGCGGGTCAGACTGCTGCAGAAGAAGGGGACGAACGGCCCGCTGCGTACCCTGAACGTAGAGCCCGACGGCCGGTGGGAGTGCATCGACTGCGCGGGTGACGGGGTCACCTCGACCGGCGTGCTGAGCGAGGAGCATCGCGAGCGGTTGCAGCTGCTGCTCGCCGACCCGGCCCTGGCGAAGGAGACCGACGAGGCCCGCGGGTACGTGACCGCCTGCATCGGCGCCCTGACCTCCAGCCTGCTGACCGCCGCCGGCCTGATCAGCTCGCAGGACTGCCCCGGTGAGGAACGGTCGCCGGTGGCCGAGGAGATCCTGCTGCTGCTCACCCAGAACACGCCCGCCGAGCTGACTTCGTCGTAAGCAGGGTCAGAGCACCTTGCCGGGGTTGAGCAGGCCGGCCGGGTCGAGCGCGGCCTTGATCGCCTGGTGCACCCGGACGCCCACCGGCCCGATCTCGCGGGCGAGCCAGTTCCGCTTCAGCAGGCCGACGCCGTGCTCGCCGGTGCAGGTGCCACCGAGGTCCAGACCGAGCCGCATGATCTCGTCGAAGGCCCGCCGGCCGCGTGCCAGGCTGGCCGGGTCGGCCCGGTCGACCACGATGTTGGGGTGCATGTTGCCGTCACCGGCGTGGCCGACCACGCCGATTGGCACCTCGCACTCGGCCGCGATCCGGGCCACCCCGTCGAGTAGTGCGGCCAGCGCGCCCCGGGGCACCGCCACGTCGTCGATGATCAGGCCACCGTTGCCGCCCGGGTACGCGTCGGCGGCGTACTTCTCCATCGCCGGGTGCGCCAGCCGTCGGGCCTGCAACAGGGCGGCTGCCTCCACCGCGTCGGTGGCCGCGTACACCTCCTCGGCGCCGGCCGCCTCGCAGACGGCGGCCAGCTCGGCCAGGTCTGCGGCAGCCCGGGGGCCGGTGTCCGCGGCGGCCAGCAGCAGCGCCTCCGCGTCGGTGCGCAACCCCATCGGCCGGTACGCCTCGATCGCCGTCAGGTGAGTGCGGTCGAGCAGTTCGAGCAGGCTGGGGGAGAGTCCCCGGGCGGCGATCCGGGCCACCGCTTCACCCGCCGCCGTGGTGGAGTCGAAGACGGCCACCAGGGTCAGCGACTCCGCCGGAGCCGGACGCAGCGCCACGGTCACCTCGGTGATCACGCCCAGGGTGCCCTCGGAGCCGACGAAGAGCCGGGTGAGGTCGTACCCGGCCACCCCCTTGGCCGTACGCCGGCCGGTGCGCAGCACCTCGCCGGAGGCGAGCACCACCTCCAGGCCGAGCACGTACTCGGTGGTCACGCCGTACTTGACGCAACACATGCCGCCCGCGTTGGTGGCGACGTTGCCGCCGATGGTGGACGACTCCCACGAGCCCGGGTCCGGCGGGTACCACAGGCCCTGCTTGGCCACGGCCGCAGTGAGCGCCGCATTGACCACGCCCGGCTGGACCACCGCGATCCGGCTCACCGGGTCGATCTCCAGGATCGCGTCCATCGCCACGGTGCTGAGCACCACCGCGCCGTCGACGGCGTTCGCCGCGCCGGCCAGCCCGGTCCGCGCCCCCTGCGGGACCACGGGTACGCCGTGCCGTCCGGCCGCCCGGATCACGGCGGCCACCTCCTCGGTGCTGCGTGGCCGGGTGACCACCAGCGGCGTACCGGCGGCGCACAGGTCGGCCTCGTCCCGCTCGTGCCCACGCAGCAGATCGGGGTCGGTGAGGACCGCGTCCGGCCCGAGGGCGGCACGCAGGTCGTCGAGGAGGGGGGAGGCGGCCATGTCGCCGAGGCTACGACCGGTCACCGGTGATCATCAACCTCGGGGCGGCCACCCGGTACCGTGGCTGCCGTGATCTACGTCGACCGGCCGGCCTGGCCGGCGCGGGGTCGTCTCTGGTCGCACCTGATCAGCGACGTCTCCCTCACCGAGCTGCACGCCTTCGCGGAGGCGCTGGGCGCGCCCCGGCGCGGCTTCGACCGGGACCACTACGACATCCCGGCGGAGCGGTTCGCCCCAGCGGTCTGGCTCGGCGCGAACGTCGTCCCCAGCCGCGAGCTGGTCCGCCTACTCCGCGACTCGGGCCTCCGCCGCCCCAAACACCTGACCCGCCCAACCCGCTGATCCCACCCCCACCCCACCCCCGCCCCCGCCCCGCCCCACCCCCGATTCCGCGATCATGCACTCCCACGCCATGTCCAGCCGCGACCCGTTCGGGGCGATCTCCGCCTCGGTCGGGTACTCGATGGTGGAGGGCTGCCCGACGATCGAGACGTC
>NZ_JBFBAO010000318.1:0-8315 GCF_040682255.1 Micromonospora sp. NPDC051296
GCGTCGACATCCCCACCGGCGTGGTGACCACCCTGCTCGGCGCCGCCATCCTCATCTGGCTGGCCCGCCGGCACCGCGACGCCGGCCCCACCCGCCGCCCGCCCGGCGGCCCGGTGGCGGTCCGCTCGGCGGCCTTCCGCCGCGGCGTCGTCGCCGTCGCCGGTACGGTCACCGTCGCCGCAGTGCTGCTCGGCATGCTCGCGGGGGACACCTGGGTGCTGCTCGGCGACATCGCCAACTGGCTCAACGGGAGCACCGGGCCGGCGTACACCTTCGTGCTGGACCAGCGGTGGCCGCGGGTCGCCGCGGCGATGCTGGCTGGTGCGGCGCTCGCGGTCGCCGGCACCACCGTGCAGGCGGTCTGCCGCAACCCGCTCGCCGAGCCCGGCATCCTGGGCATCACCGCCGGTGCCGGACTGGGCGCGGTATCGCTGCTCACCTTCGTGCCGCTGGCCAGCGTGTGGGCCGTCTCCGGCGTGGCCGGGCTCGGCGCGATGCTGGCCTTCGCCCTCGTCTACGGAACGGCCTGGCGCGGCGGGCTCAGCTCCGACCGGCTGGTCCTGATCGGGTTCGGTGCCTGGCAGGGTGGCCTGGCGATGATCACCTTCTTGATCGTCGCCTTCGACCCCTGGAACACCGGTAAGGCGTTGACCTGGCTCTCCGGCTCCACCTACGGCCGTACCGCCACGCAGGTGCTGCCGGTGGCGATCGCCCTGCTGGTGCTCACCCCGGCCGTGGTCGCGGCCCGGCGCGAACTGGACCTGATGACGCTCGACGACGACACCCCCCGGGTGCTCGGCGTCCGGCTGGAACGCACCCGGCTGGTCGCGCTCGGTGCGGCGGCGCTGCTCACCTCGACCGCGGTCTCCGCCGTCGGTGTGATCGGCTTCGTCGGGCTGGTCGGCCCGCACGCCGCCCGCGCCCTCGTCGGTGGCCGGCATGCCCGGGTGCTCCCGGTCGCCGCGCTGCTCGGCGCGGCCCTGGTCAGCCTCGCCGACACCCTTGGCCGCACCGTGATCGCCCCGGCCCAGATCCCGGCCGGCCTGGTCACCGCCCTGATCGGCACCCCGTACTTCGTCTGGCTGCTGTGGCGCTCGCGCGCCACGGCGTCCCAACCCCGGTAGCGCCCGGACGCGACCCGGCCCGCAAAGAGAGAGACAGCATGACCAACACCCTGCCCATCGCACCGTGGCGGATGTTCACCGTCGAGGTCCGCGCGGTACGCCGACTCAGCCCGTCCTTCGTCCGGGTCACCTTCACCGGCCCGGACCTGGACCGCTTCGCCGACAACGGCTACGACCAGCGGATCAAGCTGGCCCTGCCGCTGCCCGGCCAGCGCGGGGTGTACCTGCCCCAGGGCCCGGACTGGTACGCGCAGTGGCGGGCGCTGCCGGAGCACCGCCGCAACCCGATCCGCACCTACACCGCCCGGGCGGTCCGGCCGTACCTGAACGAGCTGGACGTCGACCTGGTGCTGCACGGCGACGGTGGTCCGGCGACCCGGTGGGCCCGGCGGGTCCGGCTCGGCGACGAGATCGCGATCCTGGGGCCGGACGCGGAGTTCGGCGGCGACCACGGTGGAGTCGAGTTCCGGCCTCCGTCGACCGGGTGCCTGCTGCTGGCCGGGGACGAGACGGCCGTGCCGGCGATCGGCGGCATCTGCGAGCGGCTGCCGCTGCACGCGCAGGGCCGGGTGTTGCTGGAGGTACCGGCGGAGCAGGACGTGCTACCGCTGGTCACGCCGCCCGGGGTGGAGGTGACCTGGCTGCCCCGGGGCGCCGACCCGCACGGCAGTCGGCTCGTCGGCGCCGTCGCCGCCGCGGCGGGGGAACTGCTCTCCGGCGCCGGGTCGGCGGCCACCCAGCAGGTGGACGACGTCGACGTGGACCGCGAGATCCTCTGGGAGGTGCCGGACGTGATCCCGACGGCCCCGCTCTACGCGTGGCTGGCGGGGGAGGCGGGGGTGATCCGTACCCTGCGCCGGCATCTGGTCGCCGAGCGCGGCCTGGACCGGCGTGCGGTGGCCTTCATGGGTTACTGGCGCCACGGCCGCGCCACCCCCGTCTAGGGAAGAGGGTGGGAGATGCCGCGGGCGTGGTCGGTGAGGGCGGCGCCGACCACGGTGGCCTCCAACGGCAGCACCTCCAGGCACCGGCGTACGGCGGCGGCCATCAGCGTGTTCGGTACCCGCATGGACAGCGTGCAGTGCGGCACCCACCGGCCCGGCTGGTAGTGCTCGACCAGCTGGATGCCGGCCGCGGCGAGTCGGTGGTGCACCTTCCGGTGGTGCTCCAGCAGTTCCACCGTGGGCACCGGGCCCAGCCAGAGCACCCGGCCGACGAACTGCCCGGCGTGCTGGAACGACAGCCGCAGCGGCGCCGCCACCGTGGTGCCGGCCAGCGCCGCCGCTACCTGGTCCGGGTCGAAACTCGGCGCGACCGCGAGCGAGACGTGTGGCCGGTGCCGCTGCTCCAGCAGGGAGCGCATGCTCTGCACCCCCTCGGCCTCCAGGGCGTCCCAGAGCACCCGGATCCGTCGGGTGGCGGCGGTGTCCAGGTAGAGCTCCAACGCGGCGACCACATGATCACTGTAGTCACGGCACGATGACGGCCCGGCCCTCCAGCGTGCCCTCCTGCATCATCCGGTACGCGGTCATCGCGTCGTCCAGGCGGAACGTGGTCGTCTTCGGCCGGACCAGCCCGCGCGCGCCGAGGTCGAGCACCTCGATCAGCTCCGGGCGACTGCCCCAGTACGTGGTCTGGATGCTGACCTCGTACGGCACCGAGAAGAAGCTGACCGGCAACGTGCCACCGCCGATCCCGACGATAGTCAGGTCACCCACGGTGCGTGCGGCGGCGGCACCGGTGCGCAGGGTGGCGTCGACGCCGACGAAGTCGAGCACCACATCGGCGCCCCGACCGCCGGTGGCCGCCCGGATCTCCTCGGCGGTGCGCTCGCCCGAACGCAGCGTCAGGTCGGCGCCGCACTCCTCGGCGAGCCGCAACGCGTCGTCCCGGTTGTCCACCGCGATGACCCGGGCCGCGGTGGTGGCCTTCAGGATCTGCACGCCGACGTGCCCGAGCCCGCCGACACCGATCACCACCGCGGTGCTGCCGGGCGGCAGCTTGGACCAGGACCGGCGGATCGCGTGGTACGGGGTGAGGCCCGCGTCGGTCAGCGGTGCCGCCAGCACCGGGTCCAGACCCTCGGGCAGCGGCACGATGTGCCGGGCGGCCGGCACCAGCTCGTACTCGGCCATGCCACCGTCCAGCCCGAGCCCACCGCCGCCGCCGGGCACCGGTGCGCCGGCCGGGTTCTCGCAGTAGGTGTCGACGCCGACCCGGCAGCGGGCGCAGGTGCCGCATCCCCACGGGCCGTACACGGCGACCGGCTGGCCGATCTCCAGCCCGGTGACCCCGGCGCCGAGCGCGTGCACCCAACCGGCGTTCTCGTGGCCCAGCGTGAACGGCGGGTTCCAGGGCACCGCGCCCGGCTCGAAATCGTGCATCAGGTGCAGGTCGGAGTGGCAGGCTCCGGCACCACCGATCTTCACCACCACCTGACCCGGGCCCGGCGTCGGCTCGTCGACCTCGACCAGCTCCGGTTCGGTCTTCCAGGCGGGCAGCCGCAGCGCACGCATCCTTGCCTCCCGTTGTCGAGCATCGCCTGCCGGGCGGCTCCCCGGCAGGCGCCGGGCCAAACCCGGCTCCGGTGGCTACCGTGGCACGGTTTCCGCAGGCCCGGACACTGTCCTTGGTCCCGTCGGTCCCGCCGATCGGCCCGTCCGGTACCTGGCCAGGGCCCGGTCGACGCCGACGAAGACCACACCGAGCAGCCAGAACGCCACGGCGAGGCAGGCCGCGACGATCCCCACCCCGCCGTAGCCGAGCTCGCCGACATCAACGAACGGGTACGGGTAGCGGTGCACCACCAGCCCGCGTACCAGCGCGAAGCCCAGGTAGCCCAGCGGGAAGGCCAGCCACCAGAGCGCGTACCGCAGGCGCAGCCGGCCGCGCCGGTCCAGCAGCAACCAGTCGGCCACGGCGAGCAGCGGTACCACGGTGTGCAGGAACTGGTTGCCCACCGCCTCGTCGAGGGCCCGGTCCGGGGCCGGCATGGCGAACGGGCTGGCCGGGTTGGCCAGCACCAGGTGGTAGACCAGCGCGGTGATGGTGATGTAGAAGGTCACCGCCCCCTTGACCGCGGCCGGCGGAGCCGGCCGACCCTGCCAGGCCCGCCAGGCGGCGTACCCGGCGACCAGTCCGACCGCGATGTTGCTCTGGATGGTGAAGTAGGGCAGCAGTCCGGTCACCGTGGCCGGACCGAGCGCGGTGAGCACGATGCCCGCCAGCACGCTGATCACGACCGCCACGCGGACGGCCACCGCCGCCGGTCGACGCCGCAGACTCATCGCGGCACGTTACCAACCGGTCGCCCCCGCGGTCACCGCCCAGCGGTCGTCGATCCGCCCGCCCGGCGCTGCGGCTGGTGCCCGCGCGTCAGGCACGCTCCGTCGGCTCAGCTGTGCCAGGAGACTCCTTCCGGCCGCATGCCGGTCGCCTCCTCCAGCGCGTTGTCCGGCAGGTCCTCGCCCGCCTCGTCGTCCGGGAAGGTACGCCCCGACGGCGCCGGATCCGGTGGCGCTCCCGGGCCGGCGGCCGGCGTCCGGGTCGGCTCCACCGACCCGAACCCGTGCCGGCCGGCGGGCTGGTGCTCCGTCGGGGTCTCGCCCGCTCGCCGCTCGCCGCGTCGACCCTCGGACACCGCGGTCGCCTCACTGCCCTCGTCCATGGGCGAGTCGTCACCGGCGCCCCACGGCGGATCGGCGTCGAAGCCGTCCGTGGTGCCCCAGGGCGCGACACGCTCCGGTCCCCGGTCCTGCCTGTCCTTGTCGGTCATGGCCACCTCGCTGGTCGGTGCGCCGGCGCCAGGTCTGCCGGCCGGCGATCGCGCTGCTGCCGTCGGCCGTCAGTGGCCGGACATCGCCATCTGCCGACGGACCGCCTGCACCGCCGCGATCCGGCGGGCGTTCCTGCCCATCGCCATCGACCCGTTCATCAGGCCGTTGGCCCGGCCGAGCATGCCGCGCAGCACCTGCCCGGGCTTCTGCTGCTCGCCCAGGTGCGCGGTGACCACGATCAGGGCGCCGGTCAGCGCCGGTACCGCCCATTGCAGCATCCTCAGCTTGCGCTGGTTGGCCGCCACGCTCGCCGGCGTCTGCTGGTTCGGTTCCGTGACGCCCTGCACGGAGGGTGCTCCGGACTTCGCCAGCCGCATGCCGAGCAGCCGGCTGTAGCCGGTCACCGCCAGGGCGCTGATGGTCAGCGCGGTTTTCAGGGTGCTGGCCCGTCCGACGCCCGCCTGGGCGGCCATCCGCGGGCTCTCGGTCACCAGTTCGCCGACCGCCCCGGCGAGGTGAGCGCCGATCGCCGCCGCGTTGACCGGGGTCCATCGGGACCAGCCCGCCGAGGCCACCGGGAGTCGCTGGGTCGGGTCGCCGATTCGCGCGGCGGCGCCGTTGACGCCGAAGGCACCCATCAGGGAGCCGCCGAACCAGGCCGCCAGGCCCAGGTCGTGCATCGAGCGCAGTGCGGTGTGACTGTCAGCCATGTGGTCCCCCATCCGCCGTGTCGGGCGCTGTCGCTTACCCGCGCCCCGGACGACTAATCCCGGCGCTCCGGCTGCCCGCTACGTCCCTGCCGGTCACCGGCCTCGCCCAGCACCGGTGTGCGGAAGCAGGGCCGGGATCGGCACCCCGGTGAAGTGGGAGAAATGGGACGACCGGGTCGAGTGGCCGGCGTGGGTGTCAACTGGACGGCCGGGTACTCAGGTGAGCTGGTTATGCTCATCCGCGATGACCGGACGGCGCGCGTTGGTGACGGGGTGGGGCGGGAAACGCCTCGCCCGCTTGCTGTGCGTGCTGCTGGCCGTTCTGCTCGCACTGATCGCGGTGAAGCCGGGCCTCGCCTCGGCCACCGGCCGCCACGGCGCGAGCGCCGCCCAGACCACGGCTGACGACGGCTACCAGCAGCCGGACACCGGGTCCACCGTGGTACGCGACGATGACCGGGAGTGCCCCGGCGAGCCGTTCAGTCCCGGCAAGCAGGCCTGCCGTGGCCAGTCGTTCACCGTCGCCCCCACCACCGTCACCATGCTCCCGTCGCTGACGCAGCTGCGGTGGCGTCCCGTCCCACCCCGGCCCGAGCGGCGCGACCGGCATCCCCTCCTGGAACACCTACGCCCACGGCTGACCCAACTGGCTGTTTCTCGCACGTAGGAGCACCTCTCCCACACGGCACGGCGTGACCTGAACCCGGTGTGCCGTCGGGAGCGCACGTGCGCGCCGTCCGTCCATCGTGGCCGCGACCCCAGCTGAGGGGTCGAGCAACGGCGCGCCCCCACCCCTGTCTCACCAGAGACCCCTCGGCCATGCCGGCGGCGTGCTCTCCGCCGCGATCGCGTCGCCCGGGAGAACCCGGGCCGCCGTTCGCGCGGAACCGGCTGACCTTCGCCACGCCCCGCGGTCACCCCGCCGGCTGCCGTACCCCTCAGGACGCCATGGCCGCGTCCGACCCAGCCGTCGTACCGAGAAAGGCACCGTCATGAACGCTTCCCCTTCATCCGGTCGCGCCGCCGCGAACCGCAAGTCCGGCGGCAAGGGCCGCAAGGAGGCTTCCCCGCCGCAACCCGGCCGCGCTGCCGCGAACCGCAGATCCGGGAGCAAGGGCCGCAAGACGGTGGTGCGACCGGGCCGTCCCTGGGGCTTCACCGCCGCGCTCGTGGCGGTGGGGGTGCTCGCGGTCGCGATCATCGCCTACGGCGCGGTCACCTGGGACGGCATCCGACCGTGGTCGTCACGGTTGGCGGCCGTGTCGGGTGTCGTCGACTACACCTCGCCCCGGCCCGCGTGGCTGACCGCCGAGCACCGCAACGGGCCGCTGACCTACGAGGTCAACCCCTCGGTCGGGGGCAACCACAACGGCGCGTGGCAGTACTGCAACGGTGCTGTCTACGACGCCCCGATCGCCAGCGAGCACGCGACGCACAGCCTGGAACACGGCGCGGTGTGGCTCACGTACCGACCGGACCTGCCCGCCGAGCAGGTTGAGCAGCTGGCCGAACGGGTGCGCGGCGTGGACTACATGATGCTCAGCCCGTACGAGGGGCTCGACGCCCCGATCTCGTTGCAGGCGTGGGGTTACCGGCTGACCGTCGACTCCGCGGACGACGGGCGCATCGACGAGTTCATCCGCGTCGCCCGCGTCAACGCCAGCCTCGAGCCGGGCGCGACCTGCTCCGGCGGCGTCAACACCACCGGAACGTTGCCGGTCGGGTAGCTTCCCTCGGCTGCCGGCCTACCTGTCCGATCGGGCGGGTAGGCCGGCGGCGAAGTCGGCCACCCGTGCGGCCATCGGCTCGGCGGCGCGTACCCAGGTGAAGTGGTCCAGGGTCGCGCCGTCCGGCGCGGGGTAGCGCTCGCGCACCACGGGGGCCGCGGTGAGCTTGGCGCAGAGCCGGTCCAACGTGGGGTGCGGGGTGTACTGGTCGCCGTCGACGCTGACCGCCAGCACGGGGGTGCGGATCCGGCCCACCGCCGCCTCGGCGTCCACCCCGTCGAGGTGCGGGAAACGACCGGTCCGTGCGGTGCGCGCCCAGTCGCGGATGACGCCGCCGGCCTGCCGGCCGCCGAACCCCCACCCGGGCCAGACGCCGAGCAGCCGGGTGGTGGCGGCGATGCCCTGGGTGTACGGCAGCACGCCGTAACGCCGGGGGCCGGCGAAGTCGCGCCAGTACGGGATGCCGACGGCCACCAGCGCCAGCCCGTCCACCTCCTGCTCACCGTGCAGGGCCAGATGCAGCACGGCGGCCTGCCCGCCGAGGGAGTGCCCCAGCAGCAGCGTGCGCCGCCCGTCCAGGCGGGCCTTCAACGCCGCCCGTACCGCCCCGATGTCGGCGGCCAGCTCGGCGTAGCCGTACCGGCAGGCGCGGCTCGGTCTGGGCGTGCTCTCGCCGGTGCCGCGCAGGTCGGCCACGACCACGGCCAGCCCGGCGGCGCGCAGCGCGGCGGCGAACGGCCGGTAGTAGCGGGCCCGGACTCCCATCGCCGGCACGACCAGCACCACCGGCGCACCTGTCACGCCCTCGGGCTCCGGGTAGACCTGGATGCCGAGGCGGGCGCCGTCGACCTGGACGAACTCCTGCACGTACTCCACTTTCGCGCTCACGGCGCCAGGCTACCGGCGGGTAGCCAACGGGTGGGGTGTCGCCCCCGCGCGCGGGGTGGGGGCGCCCGGGGGGCACCCCTCGAGAGGCAG
>NZ_JBFBAO010000319.1:0-8282 GCF_040682255.1 Micromonospora sp. NPDC051296
GACCGCGACGCCGACCGGGGTGCCCGCCGGGGCGTGTGTCGCCAGCCAACCGGCCAGGGCGCCGGGTCCGGCGAGCACCTCGCCGGCCAGGTCGAAGCCCGCCTCGGCCTCCGGCTCGACCGCCTCCAGGTACTGATACAGCCGGTCTCGCAGGATGCGGAACTGGAGGGTGTCGAAGACCTGGTGCACCGCCTCGCGGTCCCAGCCCTGCCAGCGGGCGTCGTCGGGGCGGATCGGCAGCTCCAGGTCGGCGACCAGACAGTTGATCTCGTAGTTGCGGATCACGTCGGCCAGCCGTTCGCGCAGGCTGTCGCCAGCCTTGCCCTTGATCTCGTCGGCGCGGGCGATGACGCCCTCCACCCCGCCGTAGGTGTTGATCCACTTGGCTGCGGTCTTCGGGCCGACGCCGGGAATGCCGGGCAGGTTGTCGCTGGTCTCACCGACCAGCGCGGCCAGGTCGCGGTAGCGCTCCGGGCCGACGCCGTACTTCGTCTCGACCGCGGCCGGATCCATCCGGGCCAGGTCGGAGACGCCCTTGCGCGGGTAGAGCACGGTGATCTGCTCGCCGACCAGCTGGAACGCATCCCGGTCGCCGGTGCTGATCAGCACCGACATGCCCTGGTCGCGGGCCTGGCAGGCCAGGGTGGCGATGACGTCGTCGGCCTCGTAGCCCTCCTTCTCCACCACCGGGATGCGCAGCGCGGCCAAGACCTCCTTGACCAGGCTCACCTGGCCCTTGAAGTCGGTCGGGGTCTCGCTGCGGCCGGCCTTGTACTCCGCGTACTTGTCGGTGCGGAAGGAGCGGCGGGAGACGTCGAAGGCGACCACGATGTGCGTCGGCTGCTCGTCGCGCAGCACGTTGATCAGCATGGAGGTGAAGCCGTAGACCGCGTTGGTCGGCTGCCCCGTCGTGGTGGAGAAGTTCTCGACCGGCAGGGCGAAGAAGGCCCGGTATGCCAGGGAGTGTCCGTCGACGAGAAGCAGGCGCGGGGTCGTAGCTGTCACGGCAGCGACTCTATCCCCTGCCCCCGACAGCCGCCGCGGGCCGCGCCCGCCAGCATGGGCCACGGCCGGACGTCAGCCAGCGACAGGGCCCGGCCGCCGGCGATCACCGCCGGCGGCCGGGTCTCGTCAGAGCACCTTGGCCAGGAACGCCTTGGTCCGGTCGTGCTTCGGGTCGGCGATCACCTCGCGCGGGTTGCCCTGCTCGACCACCACGCCGCCGTCCATGAAGACCAGCGAGTCGCCGACCTCACGGGCGAAGCCGATCTCGTGGGTGACCACGATCATCGTCATGCCGTCGCGGGCCAGGTCCTTCATCACGTCCAGCACCTCGCCGACCAGCTCCGGGTCGAGCGCACTGGTGGGCTCGTCGAAGAGCATCAGCTTCGGCTTCATGGCCAGCGCCCGGGCGATGGCCACCCGCTGCTGCTGTCCACCGGAGAGCTGCCCCGGGTAGTTGCCCAGCTTGTCGCCGAGCCCCACCCGCTCCAGCAGCGCTGCGGCCCGCTCCCGGGCGGCGGACTTCTTCTCCCGCCGTACCAGGGTCGGGGCCTCGGCCACGTTGTCCAGGGCCGTCATGTGCGGAAAGAGGTTGAACCGCTGGAACACCATGCCGATCGAGCGGCGCTGGGCGGCGACCTCCTTCTCCCGCATCTCGTGCAGCTTGCCGCCGCGCTCCCGATAGCCGATCAGCTCGCCGTCCACCCGGATCCACCCGGCGTTGATCTTCTCCAGGTGGTTGATGCAGCGCAGGAAGGTCGACTTGCCCGACCCGGAGGGCCCGAGCAGGCAGCACACCTCCCCGGCCCGCACCTGCAGGTCGATGCCCTTGAGCACCTCGATCGAGCCGAACGACTTGTGCACCTGCTCGGCGTGCACCATCGGCCCCGACTCCGCCCCCGGCGGGCCAGCCTGCGGCAGCACCTTCACGCCCGTCATCACGCATCCGCCTTGCTCGCGCCGCCGCCAGCCTCCGCGGCGATCCCCCGCAACTTGACTTTCGCCCGCCCGCTGCGGCCGACGCCCTTGGAGAAGTGCCGCTCCAGGTAGTACTGCCCGACCAGCAGCACGCTGGTCAGCAGCAGATACCACAGGCACGCCGCCACGTACATCGGGAAGAGCTGGAAGGTACGGGCGCCGACGGCCTTGAGCTGGAAGAACAGCTCGGCGGAGACCGGCACGAAGGCCACCAGCGAGGTGTCCTTGAGCATCGCGATGGTCTCGTTGCCGGTCGGCGGGATGATCACCCGCATCGCCTGCGGCAGCACGATCCGACGCATGATCTGACCCCGGGTCAGGCCGAGGGCCTGAGCCGCCTCGGTCTGCCCCTCGTCGACCGACTGGATGCCGGCCCGGACGATCTCCGCCATGTACGCCGCCTCGGAGAGGCCGAGTGCCAGCATGCCGGCGACGAAACCGGTGAGGATGTCCACCGCCGAGAAGCCGAACAGCCGCGCCTCGAAGTCGCTGACTCCGAACAGCGCGCCGATCTGCCGGTCGAAGGGCAACCCGAACTCGATCCGGGCCCAGAGGATGCCCAGGTTGCCGAAGAGGATCGCCAGCACCAACCGGGGCACCGCCCGGAAGAACCAGGTGTAGACCCAGGAGACGCCGCGCAGGACCGGGTTCTCGGAGAGCCGCATGATCGCGATGACGACGCCCAGCGTGATGCCGATGAACATCGAAAGGACGAGCAACAGGATGGTGCCGCGCAGCCCCGCGATGATCGGCGGCCGGAACATCTCGTCGACCATGAACGACCAGTTGAACGCCTTGTTCGTCACCAGCATGTGCACGAACATGGCCACCAGCACCCCGATGACGGCGACGGCGAGCCACCGCCCGGGATGCCGCACGGGCACGGCCTGGATGGGTTCCGGCCGTGCCCGTTCGGGTGTTTCGGTGTCGAGGGACATGTCAGCTAGCGGGGTTCAGTGCCGAGGTCGTGATGGCACCGCCCTCGACGCCCCACTTCTTCAGCGCCGCCTCGTAGCTGCCGTCGGCGATGACCGCCTGCACGGCCTCCCGCAGCACCTCGGCGAACTCGGCCTGGTCCTTCTTCACCACGTAGCCGTACGGAGCCGACTCGTAGATGTCGCCGAGCACCGCCAGCTGGCCGCTGCTCTGCTGCACCGCGTACGCGCCGACCGGCGAGTCGGCCAGCATCGCGTCGTTCTTGCCGCTGACCACGGCGGCCGTCGCGTCGGCCTGCGACTGGTACTGGTCGATGGTGATCGCCGGCTGACCGGCGTCGGTGCACTTCTTCGACCGGACCTCGAGGTCGTCGACCTGGACGGTGCTGGTCTGCACGGCGATCTTCTTGCCGCAGGCGTTGTCCGGGTCCACCTGGTTCGGGTTACCGGCCTTGGTGGCCCACTGGGTGCCGGCGGAGAAGTAGCTCACCATGTTGACCGTCTGCATCCGCTCGGCGTTGATGGTGAACGAGGAGACACCGATCTCGTACTTGCCGGAGCCCACACCGGGCAGGATCGCGTCGAACGGCGCCGCCTCGTACTCGGCCTTCAGGCCGAGCTTCTGCGCCACCGCGTTGAACAGCTCGATGTCGAAGCCGATCACGGTCTTGCCGTCGGTGTCGAGGAACTCCGCCGGCGCGTACGTCGCGTCGGTGCCCACCTTGATCACGCCGTCGGCCTTGATCGCGTCAGGCACCTTGGCGGCGAGCGCCGAGTCGGCGTCGGCGGTCACGCTCGGGCCCGCGCCGGGCTGGTCGTCGCCCTCCTTCTCGCCGCACGCGGCCAACGAGAGGGTGAGCAGCGCCGCACCGGCCACACCGATGACGGCCCGCCGGCGACCGTTGAAGTTGAACATGTCGTTCTCCTTGCGATGAGGGGTATCAGCCGGTCAGGCCACGCCGAGGTAGGCCTCTTTGACGGCCGGGTCGTGCAGCAACTCGCTGCCGGTGCCCTCCTTGACGATCCGGCCCGTCTCCAACACGTACGCGCGGTGCGCCCGGGCGAGCGCCTGCTGCGCGTTCTGCTCCACCAGCAGGATCGTGGTGCCCTGCTCGTTGATCTCGGTGATGATCGAGAAAATCTGCTGGATCAGCATCGGCGCCAGACCCATCGAGGGCTCGTCGAGCAGCAGCAGCTTGGGCCGGCTCATCAACGCCCGGCCCACGGCCAGCATCTGCTGCTCACCGCCGGAGAGCGTCCCACCGACCTGCTTGCGCCGCTCCGCCAGCCGAGGGAAGAGTTCCAGCACCTTGGCCAGGTCCTTGGCCACCTCGGCACGGTCACGCCGGGTGTAAGCACCCATGTCCAGGTTCTCCAGCACGCTCATCCCGGGGAAGATCCCCCGGCCCTCGGGTGCCTGGCAGAGCCCCCGCCGCACCCGTAGGTCGGCCCGGAGCTTGGTGATGTCCTCACCACCGAACCGGATCCGGCCGGCGGCGACCGGACGGATACCCGAGATGGCCCGCATGGTGGTGGACTTGCCGGCGCCGTTGGCGCCGATCAGGGCCACGATCTCGCCCTCGTTCACGGTCAGGCTGATCCCGTGCAGCGCCTTGATCCGCCCGTAGAGCAGACTGACGTCTTCGATCTCAAGCAGCGTCGTCATCCGGCACCCCCAGGTAGGCCGCGATCACCCGGTGGTCCTCCCGCACCTCGGCGGGGAGTCCTTCAGCGATCTTCTTTCCGAACTCCAGCACCACGATCCGGTCGGTCACTCCCATGACCAGGCGCATGTCGTGCTCGATCAGCAGCACGGTGATGCCCTGGTCCCGGATCTTGCGGATGAGCTGGAGCAGCTCCTCCTTCTCGGCCGGGTTGAAGCCGGCGGCCGGCTCGTCCAGGCAGAGCAGTACCGGGTCGGTGGCCAGCGCCCGCGCGATCTCCAGCCGGCGCTGTTCGCCGTAGGAGAGGTTGCGGGCGGCGTCGTGCATCCGGTTGGGGATGCCGACGAAGTCGAGCAGCCGTTCGGCCTTCTCGATCCCGTCGCGCTCCTCGCGCCGGTGCCGGGGCAGCCGGAACAGGGCGGAGATGACGCTGGTCTTGTGGTGGGCGTCCGCACCGACCTGGATGTTCTCCAGCGCGGTCATCTCCGGGAACAGGCGGATGTTCTGGAACGTCCGCGCCATGCCCATCTTGGTGATGTGGTGCTTCTTCTTGCCGGTGATCCGCTGCCCGCGGAACCGGATCTCACCCTCGGAGGGCTGGTAGATGCCGGTCATCGCGTTGAAGCAGGTGGTCTTGCCGGCGCCGTTCGGGCCGATCAGACCGAGGATCTCCCCCTTGTAGAGGGTGAAGTTGACGTCGTTGAGGGCCACCACGCCGCCGAACCGCAGCGTGACGTGGTCGACCTCGAGCAGTGGCTCACGGCCGTCGGCGGTGGATTCCACCGCCGGGGCGCCAGCCTGCTCCGGAACGGTCGGCTTCTGCACGGTCTCACCCACCGACGATCACCTCCTTGCGACGGTCCTTGAACTCCGCCGCTCGTCGTCGGTTCGGTATCAGGCCCTGTGGTCGGAAGATCATCATGACCACCAGAATCAGGCCGAAGAACATGAATCGGTACTCGTACAGCTCGACGCCGAAGACCTCGATGCCACGGAACCGCTCGATCAGGTACGCCACCAGGCCACCGCCGACGATCGCGCCGACGATGTTGCCCGAACCGCCGAGGATGACCGCGGCCAGGATGATGATCGAGTTGAGCAGCTCGAGGTTCTGCGAGCTGACGAAGTTCTGCTTGCCGGCGAAGAGCGCCCCGGCCAGACCGCCGATCGCCGCGCCCGAGGCGAACGCCCAGAGCTTGAACTTGAACGTCGGCACACCCATCAGCTGCGCCGCGTCCTCGTCCTCCCGGATCGAGATCCAGGCCCGGCCGACCCGGCTGCGGTTGAGGTTCCGCACGCCGATGACCACCAGGATGATCACTGTGAGGACCAGCCAGTAGTACGGCCGTGGGTCGAGCACCCCGAAGATCGGCTTGCCGTCGGAGTAGCTGCCCGGCGGGTGCGGGATCTGGTTGAAGCCGCGCTGCCCCTTGAGGAAGTCGGAGGCCGTCGCCGCGACCCGGATCATCTCGGCGAAGCCGAGCGTCACGATGGCCAGGTAGTCACCACGCAGCCGCAGTGTCGGCGTACCCAGGAACACCCCGGAGATCATCGTCAGCGCGATCGCCAACGGCAGGGCCAGCAACCACGGCCAGAGCGTCTTGAGGTCGCTGCTCGGCGAGGTGAACACCGCCACCGTGTACGCACCGACCGCGAAGAAGCCGAAGTAGCCCAGGTCGAGCAGGCCGGCGAAGCCGACCACGATGTTCAACCCGACCGCCAGCAGCACGTAGATGGAGACGGTGAAGAGCACCTGCCCGAAGTTCGATCCCGTTGTCGGAATCGGCCCGAGCCACTGGTAGAACTCCCGGTTCGGCAGGGCGTAGAAGAACACGATCACCGCCCCGATGACGGCCCACCGCGTCCAGCGCGGCGCGTTGTGCCACCGCTCGGCCACCGCGTGGCGGCCGGTATCGATCCATTCCCTCACGCTGGTCATGCGCGGGCCCTCCCCAACGACTCGCCAAGCAGACCGGTCGGCCGGAACATCAGCAGCACGACCAGGACGACGAAGGCGGCCAGGTCCTTCCAGTTCGCGCCGAACAGAGCCGAGGCGTAGTTCTCGACCAGACCGAGCAGCAGGCCACCGAGCAGCGCGCCGCGCAGGTTGCCGATGCCACCGAGGACCGCCGCGGTGAACGCCTTCAGCCCGAGCAGGAAGCCCACGCTGTAGGTCAGCGTGCCGATCCGGATGTCGTAGAGCATCCCGGCGACGCCGGCCATCACGCCACCGATGACGAAGACGACCAGGATGATCCGGTCCTTGTTGATCCCCATCAGCGCGGCCGTGTTCTGATCCTGGGCGACCGCTCGGATACCCCGGCCGACACGGCTGCGGTTGATGAAGAGGTCCAGAGCGACCATCATCGCCAGAGCCGAACCGATGATCAGCAACTGCACCACGGTGACTTCCGCACCGAAGACGGTGAACAGGACGTCGTTCTTGACCACGGTGGGGGCGCCGACCGGAAGCCGCCGGGTGTAGATGCCGAACGCCTCGGCGATGGCGATCGACGCGCCGATGGCGGTGATCAGGAAGGCCAGCGGCGGGGCGTTGCGCTTACGCAACGGCCGGTACGCCACCCGCTCGATGACCGTCGCGGTACCAGCCGAGGCCACCGCCGCGATCAGGGCACCGACCAGCAGGTAGAGCATGATCGAGCCGAAGCCGCTGACGACCGAGTCGCGGTCCAGGCCAAACGCGGCCCAGCCCCAGATGGCGGCGAAAGCGCCGGCGATGAAGACCTCGGAGTGGGCGAAGTTGATGAGTCTCAGCACGCCGTACACCAGCGTGTAACCCAGCGCGACGAGGGCGTAGATGGCGCCCACCGTCAGCCCGGTTATCGTATATCCCCCGAAATCGGAGAATAGGGCGTTGAAGTTCAAGGAAGGGCACTCCGTACGGGAAGGGAAGACAGTGGGGGGTGCGGCCGGGAAGGTGCTCCCCGGCCGCACCCCACAGTCACAGCGGAACCGTTACCGCAACGGTCAGGACTTCGGGACTTCCTGGTCCGGAACGACCTTGCCGCCCTCGACCTTGTACGCCCAGACCTTGACCTGGGTCGGGTCGAGCTCACCGGTCTCGGTGAACTTGTAGCTCGCCGCAACGCCCTCGCCGCTGTAGCCCTTCACGAACTCCAGCATCTTCGGGCGGGTGCTGTTACCGGCCTTGATGCCGGCGAGCAGGATGTTCGCCGCGTCGAACGCGACGTCGCTGTAGGTGCCGGGCTCCCCGCCGTTGAGCGCCTTGAAGTCCTCGACGAAGGTGCCGCGCGCCTCGGTGGCCGGCTGGCAGGGGCAGGTGAGGATGGTGCCCTCGGCCGCCGCCGCGCCGGCACCGGTGATGTAGGAGGCGTCGTTGACGCCGTCGCCGGCGACCAGGGTGGCGGTGACGCCGGCAGCGGTCAGCTGCTTGCGGATCAGACCGGCCTCCTGGTAGTAGCCGCCGTAGAAGACCACGGCCGCGCCGGAGGACTTGACCTTGGTGACAGTCGCCGAGAAGTCGCTCTGCTTGCCGTCGCCCTGGACCTTGTCGCTGTCGACGACCGCCGCGCCGAGCACCTTCTTGACCTCGTCGGCCAGGCCGGCGCCGTACGCGGACTGGTCGTCGATGACGAAGACCTTCTCGGCCTTCAGCACGTTCTTGATGTAGTTACCGGCCGCCGGGCCCTGGCTGTAGTCGTTGCCGACCGCCCGGAAGAAG
>NZ_JBFBAO010000320.1:0-8249 GCF_040682255.1 Micromonospora sp. NPDC051296
GAGGTGGTGGTGGCGGCGGTTCCGAGTTCGGTGACGGTGGTTCGGAATTCGGCGGCGGTGGTGGCGGCGGCGGGTCCGAGTTCGGTGGTGGTGGCTCAACCGCAACCACGACGCCGACGAAGGGAGAGACGTGACCCCCACCACCGTGCTCACCGTGGCCGGCTCGGATTCCGGCGGCGGCGCCGGGATCCAGGCTGACCTGAAGGTCTTCGCCGCACTCGGCGCGTACGGCACGAGCGTGCTCACCGCGGTCACCGCGCAGAACACCCGGGGTGTGGACGCCGTGCTGCCGCTGCCCCCGCAGACGGTCACCGACCAGCTCGACAGCGTGCTGTCCGACTTCGCGGTGCGGGCGGTCAAGACCGGGATGCTCGGTACCCCGGCCGTGGCGGGTGCGATCGCCGACGCGGCGGCGGCCGGCCGGCTGCCGCAGTTGGTCGTCGATCCGGTGCTGGTGGCCACCAGCGGGCACCGCCTCGGGGTGGTGGAGGCGGTGGAGCGGCTGCTGCCGTACGCCCGGGTGGCGACCCCGAACAGCGCGGAGGCAGCGGCGCTCACCGGGGCTCCGGTGACCAGTGTGGTGGAGATGGCGACGGCCGCGCGGGCCCTGGCGGCCGGCGGGCCGGAATGGGTGGTCGTGACCGGCGGCGATGTGGACGCCGACGGCGAGGCGGTGGACGTGCTGCACGGTCCGGACGGGACGACCGTGCTGCGCGCCCCACGGGTGCCCACCCGGCACACCCACGGGACCGGTTGCTCGTTCTCGGCGGCCACGGCCGTGCGGCTGGCGCTGGGCGATCCGGTGCCGGCGGCGGTCTCGGCCGCCAAGGAGTACGTCACCCGCGCGCTGACCGGCGCGCGGGGTTGGGAGTTGGGCGCCGGACGCGGCCCGCTGGACCACTTCGGCTGGTCCGCCTGATCAGGGAGGTTGTCATGCAGGCACGCCGCAAGGTGTACGTCGAGGGATCGCGGCCGGACATCCGGGTGCCGTTCGCAGAGGTGGTGTTGACCGGGGACAACCCGCCGGTGCGGCTCTACGACACCGCCGGCCCGGGCTCCGATCCGGCGGTCGGGCTGCCGCCGCTGCGGGGGCCGTGGATCGCCGAGCGGGGCGACGTGGCGCCGGTACGTGGCGCGGGCACCCCCCTCGCTGCGGTGGACGGGCGGCGGCCGACGCAGCTCGCGTACGCGCGGGCCGGGATCGTCACGCCGGAGATGGAGTTCGTGGCGATCCGGGAGGGGATGGCACCGGAGTTCGTCCGGGCCGAGATCGCGGCCGGGCGGGCCGTGCTGCCGCTCAACGTCAACCATCCGGAGTGCGAGCCGGCGATCATCGGTAAGGCGTTCCTGGTCAAGGTAAACGCGAACATCGGCACGTCGGCGGTGACCTCGTCGGTGGCCGAGGAGGTGGAGAAGCTCACCTGGGCCACCCGGTGGGGCGCGGACACGGTGATGGACCTGTCGACCGGCAAGCGGATCCACGAGACCCGCGAGGCGATCGTGCGGAACTCGCCGGTGCCGATCGGCACGGTGCCGATCTACCAGGCGCTGGAGAAGGTCGGCGGCGATCCGGTGGAGCTGAGCTGGGAGGTGTTCCGGGAGACCGTGATCGAGCAGGCAGAGCAGGGCGTGGACTACATGACGGTGCACGCCGGGGTGCTGCTGCCGTACGTGCCGCTGGCGGTGGGCCGGGTGACTGGCATCGTGTCGCGGGGCGGCTCGATCATGGCCGCCTGGTGCCTGGCGCACCACCAGGAGAACTTCCTTTTCACCAACTTCCGTGAGCTGTGCGAGATCCTGGCCCGCTACGACGTGACGTTCTCCCTCGGTGACGGGCTGCGGCCCGGGTCGATCGCGGACGCCAACGACGAGGCGCAGTTCGCCGAGCTGCGGACCCTGGGCGAGCTGACCAGGGTGGCCTGGGAGCACGACGTACAGGTGATGATCGAGGGCCCTGGGCACGTACCAATGCACAAGATCAAGGAGAACGTGGACCTTCAGCAGGAGTGGTGCCACGAGGCCCCGTTCTACACGCTCGGCCCGCTGACCACCGACATCGCGCCCGCGTACGACCACATCACCTCGGCCATCGGCGCGGCGATGATCGGCATGTTCGGCACCGCAATGCTCTGCTACGTCACCCCGAAGGAGCACCTGGGGCTGCCGGACCGGGACGACGTTAAGGCGGGGGTGATCGCGTACAAGATCGCGGCGCACGCGGCGGACCTGGCCAAGGGACACCCCGGCGCGCAGGCCTGGGACGACGCGCTGTCCAAGGCGCGGTTCGAGTTCCGCTGGGAGGACCAGTTCAACCTCTCGCTGGACCCGGAGACCGCGCGGTCGTACCACGACGCGACGCTGCCCGCCGAGCCGGCGAAGACCGCGCACTTCTGCTCGATGTGCGGACCGAAGTTCTGCTCCATGAAGATCACCCAGGATCTCCAGGAGTACGCCGCCCGAGGAATGAAGAACAAGTCCGACGAGTTCGTCGCCTCGGGCGGGCGGGTCTACCTGCCACTGGCCTGACCTGCCAGCGCGCAGTCGATGCCAACCGCGGGCGAGAACGTCAGTCCCGGTGGTGCCGGCCGGTCGAGCGCAGCGAGCGACGGGACTCCTTCGGCGTGGACTCGTCGTCGGCCGACGAGCGGCCGAGCCCGGCCACCCAGTCGACGTACTCCTCGTCCTGCGCCGCCAGCGCCTCCTCGCGCTCGGCCGCGGCACCGGCGTCCCCCGCACGTGGTCTGCCGCGGCGGAACAGACCACGCCGACCCTTGTCGCGGTCGCCGCCCGGCTGCACGTCCTCGGGGCGGGTGACAGGTGGTTTGGTGAAGGCGGCCGACAGGTCGCGGGCGGTGGCCACCGGGTCGGTGGAGACGCCCGGGGTGGCGGCGTAAGCCGCGGACAACTCCCGCGCCGTGGCAGCCGGGGCAGGCCCGTCGGGACGCGGCGTCTCGGCACCGTCCAGGTCGGCCGCCGGTGGCCCGATCTCGGCACCGCCGGTGGAGCGGTCCGGTCCGACGGCTGGCGTGGTGCGCTCGGCTGCCGGTGGTGATGTGTCGGGGTACCAGGCCGGTGCCGTCCCGCGGTCGCGCGGTTCGAGGTCGGCCAGTCCGGTGGTGCCGGAACTAGCCGGGCCGGTGGTGCCGGGCTGGCCCGGGCCGCTCGGGTGGGCTGTGGTCATGGCGTCGTCGGCCGGCGGAGGACCGGGCTGAGAAGCGAGGGCGAAGGCGTTCCAGGGCGTTGCCCGGTTCAGGTCGGGCATCGGAAGGCGGTGCCGAGGTCGTGGTGCCGCCTCGGGCGCGGCCGCCCCGGCCGTCCCACCGTCGCCAGCGGCCGCCCATTGTTCCGGAGATGCGGCCCGCTCGACGGCATCGGTCGCCTTGGCGCGGGAGGACGCGGCAAGATCGCTGCTCACGTCGGCCGGGGTAGCCGGAGCGATACCGGCGGTGGCGTCGGTGTGGGTGACGGTGGCGCGGCCAGTGGCAGCGGTGGTGGAGGCCGTGGTGTGGCTGGCGGCGGGGCGGGCCGCTTCGGCGTCACCGTCACCGCGGATTGCCGTTGCGGGATCGGGCGCGGCACTCGCCGAGGGGGCATGCTCAGCCGGAGCCGGAGCCGGAGCCGGAGCCGGAGCCGGAGCCGGAGCCGGAGCCGGAGCCGGAGCCGGAGCCGGAGCCGGAGCCGGAGCCGCCGGGGCCGGAGCCGCCGGGGCCGGAGCGGCCGGGGCCGGGGCCGGGGCCGGAGCGGCCGGGGCCGCTTCCCCGCCACGCCCGGCGGCGTGTGCCTTTGAAGGCGGATCCGCCGGGCTCGCGGGCGCGGCGGGTATCCGCGGCTTGCGGGTGCGCCGAGGCGCCGGTGTCTTCTTCGCCGGGACGACCGACGGGCCCTCGGGCGGCTCTGCGGCCTGCACCGCCGACGGGATGTCGCTGCCGTCGCCCACCGGCGTCGGGTTGACCGCCGGCTCGGCGTCGGGCACCGCCGGAGGCTGGCCGTCCACCGGGTCCGGTTCATCGACCGTCCGGTCTCCAACCGCGGGTACGTCCGCCGACGCATCGGTACCGGCCGGGGCACCTCTGGCCGGCCTGCCGGCAGTGGCACCGCCCGCCGCCGGCACGCTTGTCCCGGTGCGGACGGCCGTGTTGTCGGCGTGGCCGCCGTCGGTCGGGGTGGAAGCAGCGGTACCGGTGCCGAGTGTGACCTCCGCGTCCGACGTCGGGCGATCGGCCTCCGGCCCGTCTGCCCGGCCGGACTCCGGCCAGTTCTCCCAGTTCTGACGGCCGGCCTCCGGCTGGTCCGCCTTGGCTGCCTCCGGCTCGTCTGCCAAGTCGGCCTCTGGCCCGACTGCGCCGGCCGTCTCCCACCTTTGGGGCCGGGCAGCGTCTGGCCGGTCTGCGCTGGGGGAATTCGTCAGGGCTGCGGCCTCGGGACCGGCGGTTGTGGAGATCGCCGGTCCGGCTGGTGCCAGCGTTTCCGGGCTCCTTGCGACGCTCGACGGGGTGTTAAGAAGGGGCCCTTCCTCTACCGCAGGCGTTAAGAAGGGGCCCTTCCTTTCATCCGGCTGGTGCGAGTGGGGTAGGGCGGGGGGCGGGGGGAGCGGCTGGAGGATGGCGGTCGGCTCGATGGCCGTGTCGGCGGTGGGTCGCCTCCCCGGTGGCCAGGGCAGCAACGCGGCGGTGGCCGAGCCGAGCGCGCCGACGGCGACGGCGATCAGGGCCCCGTAGTAGGGCGAGAGCTGGTAGCGGTCGCCCGTGTCGCCGGGCCCGGCGGTCAGGTATGCGAACGCCACCAGCACCGGCCCGGCGACGCCGCTCGGGCCGCTGACCAGCGGCGGGTGCCCGCGCCATCGGGCGAGCGCTCCGGTGGCCACGCCGGCCAGCAGGGTCACCATCGGCAGGACCAGCAGGCTCAGTTGCTGCGCCGCGTCGGCGGAGAGCCACGCCGGCTCCAGCACACCGAGGCGTACCGGGTTCAGCGGCCCGTCCGCCCCAAGCGACGGTACGACCGACACCAGCGCCACCAGCCACACCACCGCAGCGACGGCGGCCATGTTCCAGGCGAACGGTGGTCGGAGCAGTACGGCCAGCGCGGCGCCGGCACCGATCGCCGCGCCGAGGACGGCGCAGATGGCCACGGCCCAGACCGGGTCGATCGAGATGAGGTCGGCGCTGCGGGCCGGTTGCATGCACAGCGGTGCCACGACGGTGGCGCCCAGCGCGGCGCTGCCCGCGAGGGCCAGCTGCCGACCGGTGCCGGTGAGCTGCCCTTCGTGGCGGGACATCCGCTCGGTCAGCACGGCACCGATCACGGCGGCGTTCGCCGCGAACCAGCCGGCCCAGACGAGCTGGGCCGGCCACTGGTTGACGGTGGCGCCGGTGAAGGCGCCGGTGAGCCGGACGACGCCGAAGCCGAAGGCGAGGCCGAGCTGACCGGCCCCGGCCAGCAGGCTGACGCCGAAGGCTGTGAGCAGTAGCCTGCTCAAGGTCCGATTGGCCATGAACGGCACGTTACGGTCCGTCGCCACCGATCGCCACCGGCACGCCGTGTGACGCCGCAGTACCTGCTCGCGGCGGGTCTACTTGAGCTCGACCAGCCGGGCCAGGTATGTCGTGTCGCCGACGTTGGTGAGCATGTGCACGGCCCCCGGATCGCGGTAGACCACCCCGCCGGTCGGCTCGTCCGCATCGATCCTGGTGCCGTCGATGGTCTGTACGACGTTCTTCGCGCCCTGGATGGCCACCACCAGATAGGGGTGGTCGTGCCGGTGCAGCGGTTGCTGCTCGCCCGGCTCCAGTCGGATGTGCCAGACCCGGACGCGGTCGTTCTCGAAGACGATCTCCTGGCCCACCGGGCCGAGGACGAGTTCCTGCCCGGACGAGTGGGTATCGAGCGGTGTTTCGGTCATCGGGTTCCGTCCAGTCGGGGGAGCACCTCGGCGGCGATCAGCTCCAGGTGGTCCAGGTCGGCGAGGTCGATCAGGCGCAGGTGTACCCGCTGGGTGCCGATCGCCGCGAACTCGCCGATCCGGTCGACCAGCTGCTCCGGCGACCCGACCACCAGGTCCTCGGGCGGCAGGGCGCTCTTGACGTGCAGCGGTGCCGCCCGGCGCCGGGCCTCCGCGTCGGTACGCCCGATCGCCACCACGATGCCGGCGGAGAGCACCAGCGGTCGGCGCCCGGTGCCGGTGCGGTCGACCCGGTCGCACGCCTCGCGCACCCGCTCGTACGCCTCGGCGGTCTGCTCGACGCTGGTGAACGGCACGTTGAACTCGTCGGCGTGCCGGGCGGCCAGCTCCGGGGTGCGCTTGGGGCCGCGTCCGCCGACGATGACCGGCGGCCCGGGGGTCTGCACCGGCTTGGGCAGGGCTGGGCAGTCGACGAGCCGGTAGTGGTCACCGGTGTAGCTGAAGGTCTTGCCCGACGGGGTGCCCCACAGTCCCGTGATCACTTCGAGCTGCTCGGCGAGTCGGTCGAAGCGCTCACTGGTGCCGGGGAACGGGATGCCGTACGAGATGTGCTCGCGGGCGTACCAGCCGGCGCCGATGCCCAGTTCGACCCGGCCGCCGCTCATCTGGTCCACCTGGGCCACCATCATGGCCAGCGGCCCGGGCGGCCGGAAGGTCGCCGACGTGACCAGCGTGCCCAGCCGGATCCGGCTGGTTTCCCGGGCCAGCGCGGCCAGCGTCAGCCAGGCGTCGGTCGGGCCGGGCAGGGCCGCTTCGTCGCCCATGGCCTGGTAGTGGTCGGCGCGGAAGAAACCCTCGAACCCGCCGTCCTCGGCGAGCCGGGCGAACCGGAGCTGGTCGTCGTAGCTGGCGCCCCGGTGCGGCTCCGTGAAGACGGCCACCCGCATGCTCATCGCCCCTCCGTGCCGGCGGTCGCCGGCTGGTCGCGCTCCATCAGCAGTTCGTGCAGGTCGGCGCTGACCCGGGCGACGTCCGCCAGATGGGCGTTGCGGCCGAGGGTCCGGGGGCGGGGAATGGCCACTTCGACGACCTTGCGGACCCGGCCGGGGCGCGGGCTGAGCACGACCACCCGGTCGGCGAGCAGCACCGCCTCGTCGATGGAGTGGGTGACGAAGACGACGGTCGCGCCGTTGCGCATGTGCACCCGTTGCAGCTCCCCGGCCAGTTCCTCGCGGGTGAGCGCGTCGAGCGCGGAGAAGGGTTCGTCCATCAGCATCACCCGGGGGTCGCCGATCAGCGACCGGCACAGCGACACCCGCTGTTGCATGCCGCCGGACAGCTCGTGCGGCAGCCGCTTCTCGAAGCCGGCCAGCCCCGCGACGTCGAGCAGGTCCCGCGCCCGGTCCCGGTGGTCGGCGCGTTTCCAGCCGAAGATCTCCACCGGCAGCAGCACGTTGTCCAGCACGGTGCGCCAGGGGAGCAGGGCCGGTCGCTGGAACAGCATGGCGATGTCCGGGCGGGGCCCGGTGACCGGCGTGCCGCCCACGGTGACCTCCCCGGCGGTGACCGGGATCAGGCCGGCGATCAGCCGCAACAGGGTGGACTTGCCGCACCCGGAGCGGCCGAGCACCGCGATGAACTCGCCCTCGGCCACGTCGAGGTCGATGCCGCGCAGCGCTTCGACCCGGCCGGCGCGGCCGTCGAAGGTGCGCGACACCTCGGACAGTCGGATCATCTCCGGCGGCCTCCGCTGAGTGGGTAGTCAGGAAATCTGCCAAAGGCTATCCGGCTCGGTCCCGTATCGCACCGTCCGGGGTGGACATCCATTTGTTTCCGTTCCGCAACCCGGTACGCCTGGCGTCGCAAAGGTGGGGTTCTCGTACGCTGTGCCCGCGAAGAGTCCCCTCGATACGCGGTGTCGGCTTCCATCCCGGCTGCCGGTGCCGCCCGACAACTCCCTCCCGGCGGCCGATGCCCCGGTTGGAAAGGACAAGGTGCACTGATGAGAAGGCTGACCCGTACGGTCGCCGCGGCCACGCTGGCCACCGCCCTCGCCCTGGTCTCCGCGTGCAGCAGCGACTCGGACAAGGCCGACGACAACAGCGGGGCGGGCGCGTCCCTGGAGCAGGTGACGTACCTCACGTCGTTCGGCAACTTCGGGCGTGACGCCTACGCCTGGGTGGCGAAGGAGAAGGGCTTCTTCTCCGACGCCGGCTTCGAGGTCGAGATCAAGCCCGGGCAGGGCACCGGCGCGGTGATCCGGCCACCGGCCAGGATGAGGATCCGGTCGGCCAGCTTCTCCGCCTCGTCCAGGTCGTGGGTGGTGAGCAGGATCGTGGTGTCGTCGATG
>NZ_JBFBAO010000321.1:0-8223 GCF_040682255.1 Micromonospora sp. NPDC051296
TGGCCCGGCCGGCCGCGAGGTCCGCGGCGTACGCCGCGGCGGTCTGCGGGTCGGACAGCTCCACCGCCTGCGCGGCCAGCAACTCGCCCTGCTGGCACTTGAAACCAAGCGGTTCGGCATGATCTACGTCGATTACGACAGCCAGACCCGCATCCCCAAGTCCAGCGCCAGCTGGTACGCCGAGGTGATCCGACGCAACGGTCTGGCCGCACAATAGGGCGACGGCCAGCCAGTAACGGGCGGCCCGGCACCGACGCTGAACCAGGTGCCGGGGCCGCCTGACGTCGGAGGAGCAGACGATGACAACGCAGCGCACCCGGTCGCTCGGGCGCCCGACCCTCGACGCGGTCGCGGCCCGCGCCGGAGTCGGCCGCGGGACGGTCTCCCGCGTGGTCAACGGCTCTCCCCAGGTGAGTCCGGAGGCCCGCGCCGCCGTGCAGCAGGCCATCGCCGAGCTGGGGTACGTGCCGAACCGGGCCGCCCGGGCGCTGGTCACCCAGCGGACCGACTCGGTGGCCCTGGTGGTCAGCGAGTCCGGCGAACGGCTCTTCGCCGAGCCGTTCTTCGCCGGCATCGTGCGGGGGATCAGCTCGGTGCTGCTGGAGACGCCGTTGCAGCTCTGGCTGGCCATGGCGCAGTCCCCGCTGGAGCGGGAACGGGTCGAGCACCACCTGACCAACCAGCACGTCGACGGCGTACTGCTGCTGTCGTTGCACGACGCCGATCCGCTGCCCACCCTGCTGGAGGAACGCGGCCTGCCCACCGTGCTCGGCGGTCGACCCGCGCGGATGCTGCACCCCGACGCCCAGCCCGCCTCGTTCGTCGACGTGGACAACGCCGGTGGGGCGCGGCAGGCCGTGGAGTACCTGGCCGGCCGGGGGCGGCGACGCATCGCCACCATCGCCGGCCCGCAGGACATGGGCGCCGGCCTGGCCCGACTGTCCGGCTACCGGGACGCGGTACGGACCGCCGGATTCGGGGTCAACCCCGACCTGATCGCGTACGGCGACTTCGGCGAGGAGAGCGGGGCGACGGCCATGCGGCAGCTGCTGGACCGCTGCCCCGACCTGGACGCGGTGTTCGTCGCGGCCGACCTGATGGCCTTCGGCGCGATGCGGACGCTGCGCGAGGCCGGCCGGCGGGTGCCGCAGGACGTGGCCGTGATCGGCTTCGACGACGCACCCATCGCCCGGCAGAGCGACCCGCCGTTGACGTCGGTGTTCCAGCCGGTGGACGAGATGGGTCGGCAGATGGCGCGGCTGCTGGTCGCCCGGATCCGCGGCGACGAGATCCCCGACCCGCACATCGTCCTGGACACCCAGCTCGTCGAGCGTGCTTCCGCCTGACAACCCGGGCCGCGTTCGGCCAAGGTCACGCTCGATGCCGCAGGGGTGACGCGGCCGACGCACTACATCTCACAAGCCTGATGTCACAGAGAAATATTTATGTCTGTGTGACATCACGCTTCCGAGGAGCAATGCCACCCCGGCGGCCCGCGGCCGCATCCGGGACCATCCCGCTCCGGGCGTGTTCCGGCGTCACCACCTCGCTGAGCAGCTCGGCATACACCTCGGGTGGGCGGGATGGCGGACGTGCGGGGGAGTGGGCGGGACGCTCGGGTGCGGGGTCAGGTCGGGCCGGCCCAGCGGCGCAGCTCGCGCTTGGCGAGGCTGGCCCGGTGCACCTCGTCGGGGCCGTCGGCCAGGCGGAGGGTGCGGGCCTGGGCCCAGAGCTCCGCGAGGGGAGTGTCCTGGCTGACGCCGGCAGCGCCGTGCGCCTGGATCGCCTTGTCGATCACCCACTCCGCCATCGCCGGCGTGGCGATCTTGATGGCCTGGATCTCGGTGTGTGCGCCCTTGTTGCCGACGGTGTCCATCAGCCAGGCGGTCTTGAGCACCAGCAGCCGGGCCTGCTCGATGCGGACCCGGGACTCGGCGATCCACTCCCTTACCACGCCCTGCTCGGCGAGCGGGCGGCCGAACGCGACCCGTTCGGTGGCCCGCCGGCAGAGCAGCTCCAGGGCCCGTTCGGCCATGCCGACCAGCCGCATGCAGTGGTGGATCCGGCCGGGGCCGAGGCGGGCCTGGGCGATGGCGAAACCGGTGCCCTCGGCGCCGACCAGGTTCTCCGCCGGCACCCGTACGCCGGCGAAGTCGATCTCGGCGTGCCCGCCGTGCGGGGCGTCGGTGTAGCCGAAGACCGTCATGCCCCGGCGGACCGTGACGCCCGGGGTGTCCCGGGGGACCAGGATCATGCTCTGCTGCCGGTGCCGGTCGGCGCCCGGGTCGGTCTTGCCCATCACGATGAAGATCTCGCAGGCCGGGTCCATCGCCCCGGACGACCACCACTTGCGGCCGTCGATCATGTAGTGGTCGCCGTCGCGGCGGATCGAGGTGGCGATGTTCGTCGCGTCGGAGGAGGCGACCTCGGGCTCGGTCATGCAGAACGCCGAGCGGATCTCGCCGGCCAGCAGCGGGGTGAGCCAGCGTTCGCGTTGGGCGGGGGAGCCGAACTCGGCGAGCAGTTCCATGTTGCCGGTGTCCGGCGCGGCGCAGTTGAGTGCCTCGGGGGCCAGATGGGGGCTGCGCCCGGTCAGCTCGGCCAGCGGTGCGTACTGGAGGTTGGTCAGCCCGGCACCGTAGCGCGGGTCGGGGAGGAAGAGGTTCCACAGGCCGCGCCGGCGGGCCTCGGCCTTCAACTCGGCCAGCACCGGCGGCCGGGCCCACGGGTCACCGGCGGCGGCGACCTGGGCGGCGTGCACCGCCTCGGCCGGGTGGACGTGCTGCTCCAGGAACTCGGTCAGCTCCCCGCGCAGCTGTTCGGTGCGGGCGTCGTACCCGAAGTCCATCAGGCCTCCCCTAGGGTGGTCAGTCCGTGTGCGACCAGCGGAGCGACCATCTCGCCGATGGTGTCGAAGCCCGCCCCGAGGGTCTGCCCGAGGGCATGCCGGTAGTGGATGCCCTCGCAGATCACCGCGAGCTTGAAGCAGCCCAGCGCCACGTGCCAGTGCAGCGGGCCGACGTCCACGTCGCTGCCGGCGGCGTACCGATCGATCAGCTCGGCGCCGGTCGGGAAACCGGCGCGCGGGCCGAGCCCGTCGGCGACCGGGTTGCCGGCGGAGTTGTCGCTGTCGCCGAGCACGCTCCAGTACGTCAGCAGCAACCCAAGGTCGGCGAGGGGGTCGCCGAGGGTGGCCATCTCCCAGTCCAGCACCGCCGTCACCGTCACCGGCGCGACCGTGGCGAGCAGGTTGTCCAGCCGGTAGTCGCCGTGCACGATCCGGCCCGCGTTGGTGCCGTCGGGTGCGGTGGCGGCGAGCCGGTCGCGCAGCTCGTCGATGCCGGGCAGCGGCCGGCTGCGGGAGCGGTCCAGCTGGCCGGCCCAGCGGCGGACCTGCCGGGCGAGGTAGCCCTCGGGACGGCCGAAGTCGGCCAGGCCGACCGACGCCGGCTCCACCCCGTGCAGCGTCGCGAGGGTGTCCATCATGGCCATCGCCAGCTCGCGCCGCTGCTCGGCGGTGAGCTGGTCGGTCCGGACCCGGCTGCGGAACACCTCGCCGGGAACCCGTTCCATCAGGTAGAACGGCGCGCCGAGCACCTCGGCGTCCGGGCACAGCAGCAGCGCCCGCGGCACCGGGACAGCGGTCGGGGCCAGCGCCGAGATCACCCGGAACTCCCGGGCCATGTCGTGCGCGGTGGCCAGCACGTGCCCGAGCGGTGGCCGGCGCAGCACCAGCTCCCGCTCGCCGATCCGCACCAGGTAGGTCAGGTTGGAGCGGCCGCCGGCGATCAGCTCGGCCCGTGGCGGGCCGGCGGCCAGCTCGGGCCGGTGCCGCGCCAGGTAGCCGCCGAGCCGGTCGAGATCCAGACCGGCGGGGGAGCCGGCGGCCGGTTCGCGCGTCTCGTCAGCCGCCGGATCGGTCATCCGGACAGTTCATGGCAGCTGGGACGGGTTGTCAAGGTCAGGATTGACCCTCGGGACATGCCGCCGCAACAGGGACGAAATGGTCAACTGCCAGGCTGGGGACCAGCCTGCCGGCCACTGCGCCGGCCCGCCGAGCGGAGGGGTTCAGATGTTGCTGCGCGTTCGGGTCACCCTGCCGGACCGTCCAGGCACGCTCGGCCAGGTGGCTCGCACCCTCGGAGTGTCAGGTGCGGACATCGTCCAGGTGGTGGTGCTGGAACGCCTCGGCGGGCGCGCGGTCGACGACTTCACCGTGGTGTGGCCGGGCGCCGCGCGGGTGGAACGGCTGTTGGCCGGCCTGGCGGCCATCCCCGGGGTGCGGGTGGACGGGGTCTGGCGGGCGATCGGCGCGCCCACCACCACCGGCCAGGACGCCGAGTTGCTGGCGCAGGTCGCGGCGAACCCGGCCGACGGGCTGGCCACCCTGGTCGACGCGGTGCCCGGGCTGCTCGCCGCCGAATGGGCGGTCGCCGCGGTGGTGCCGGTCGACTGGGCCTCCCGGGCCGGTGGTGGCGGGGCGACGGTGGGGCACGCCAGTTGGCGTACGCCCGTACCGCCGCGGTTGCCGGAGGTGACTCCGCTGCGCGCCCGGTCGATGACCATGCCCGACGGCGGCCACTTCGCGGTCGCGCCGTTCGGCCGGGCCGGGCTGGTCCTGGTGGTGTCCCGCGAGCACAGCGAGACCCTCGCGCCGGCCGCGTTCCACGCCACCGAGGTGGACCGGCTGGCGCAGCTGGTCCGGGCCAGCGCGGTGATCCTCGGTGACCGCCTGGACCTGGTCGGCGCCCCGCCGGTCACCGCCAACCCGTGACCCCGCCCTACCAGCTGTGACGCAGACCGCAGGGCTGGTCGCGGCTGGACACGGTGGGGCAACCGGCCGGCAACAGCGGCAGGCGAGGGTGGCACGGGAAGGGAGGCAACGATGACGCTGTGGCGGATCCGAGCCACCGTGGACGACCGGCCGGGCTACCTGTCGGTGCTCACGGCGAGCCTCGCGTTGCGCGGAGTCAACATCCTCACCGTGCAGGTGCACACCACCGAGCACGGTGCCGTCGACGATTTCCTCGTCGACGCGCCGGACACCCTCGCCGAGGCGGACCTCATCGCCGCCGTGGAGCGGGGCCGGGGCCGGGACTGCTGGGTGGCGCGCAGCGAGGCGCGCGGCCTGGCCGACCAGCCGACCCGGGTGCTCGGGCTGGCCACCCGGCTGGTCCACGACCCGGACGCGACCGGGGAGGTGCTGCGGGCCCTGCTCGGCGCCGACGAGGTGACCTGGCGACCCGCGCCGGCCGTGGCCCGCTCCGGGATCGACGGTGCGACCATGCTGCTGGCCGACCCCAACGGCGGGTCGTACGCCCTGCACCGGGTCGCGCCAAGCTTCACCCCGGCGGAGTACGCGCGGGCGCAGGCGCTGCTGGAGTTGGGTGCCACCGCGGGCCGCCGGGCCACCGAGCAGGTCACCGTGGTCCTGCCGGACGGTGCCGAGCTGACCGTACGCCCGGCGGTCGCGGACGACCTGGCGGCGGTGGTCGAGCTGCACGAGGGCTGCTCGGCACGCAGCCGTCAGCGCCGCTACCTGGGCGGGGCGGGCCAGCCGCCACCGGCCCGGCTGCGCCGGCTGCTGGAGCCGGCCCGCGGGCTGACCCTGGTCGCCGTGACGACCGGCTCCGGCGGGGCGGCGGAGTCGGTCGTCGCGATGGCGAACCTGCTCGCCGAGGGCGACGAGGCCGAGCTGGCGCTGCTGGTACGCGACGACTGGCAGCGGCGCGGGCTGGGCTCGACGCTGTTGCGCCGGCTGACCCGGCAGGCCGAGTCGACCGGCTACGCGGCGATGGTGCTGCACGTCCAGGCCGACAACGCGCCGATGCTGCGTACGCTGCGCCGGCTGTCCCGAACGACCACGGTCGAGCGGGACGCCGGGCTGCTGACCCTGACCGTGCCCCTGACGGCCGATGTGCCGACGCCGGTGGAGCGCGCCGGCTGACGGCGCCTGCCGGGGATGAGACGGCCGACCTCCGGTGCGGGGGACGGTGAGGTGGGTAGGGCTCCCGGTGCGGGGGCCCTACCCACCGTCGTGTCTCAGCTGGCCGGATAGCTGCTGTAGTCGGGGAAGTTGCCGTAGAGGCGGTCGTCGCCGCCGGTGGTGACCGCCTGCACCAGCAGGTCGCCGCCGACGAAGGCACCCTTCCAGGAGGCGCCCCGGCCGCCGAACGGCTCCGCCCGGTCACCCCGGGAGCGTGGCTTGTTGATGCCCACCTTGAAGGCTTGCAGGTCGACGGCCAGCTTGGCCGCCTCGTCGGTGTCGTCGCAGGCCAGCGAGGCCACCAGCGCGCCGTTCGAGGCGTTCATCTGGGCCAGCAGCTCGTCGGTGGTGTCCACCACCACGATGGTGTCGACCGGTCCGAACGGCTCGGCATGCATCAGCCGGGACCGGCCGGGCGGTGCCAGCAGCACCGACGGCGCGACGTACGCCGAGGTGTCCTGCCCGGGCAGGAACGGTGCGTCGTCGAGCTTGCCCCGGTACAGCGGGATGGCGCCGCCGCGTACCGCCTCGTCGACCTTGCGGCGCAGCTCGTCGGCCTTGGCGCCGCTGATCAGCGGGCCGAAGTCCAGCTCGGGCAGCGGGTCGCCGGCCAGCCAGTTACCGTCCACCGCCAGTGGGTGGCCGAATCGGATCGATCGCACCACGGGCAGGTACATGTCGAGGAACTCGTCGACCAGGTCCCGCTGGACCACAAACCGCGGGTACGCGGTGCAGCGCTGCTTGCCGTACTCGAAGCCTTTCTTCAAGTGGGCGGCCAGCAGGTCCCACTGGGAGAAGTTCCAGACCCCCCAGGCGTTGAGGCCCTCCTGCTCGATGAAGTGGCGCTTGTCGGAGTCGAGCAGCGCGGCGGCCACCTTGCCGCCGTTGGAGCGCCCGCCGACGAACGCCACCGCGCCGATCTCCGGCGCCCGGACCAGGACCTCCGACAGTGCCTCGCCGCTGCCGGAGACCAGGGTGACGGGCAGCCCGGCGCGGTGCAGCAAGGCGTGCGCCACGGTCAGGCACACCGCGCCGCCCTGCGACGGTGTCTTGGCGATGACCGCGTTGCCGGCGAGCAGCTGCACCAGCTCGGCGTGCACGAGCACGCTCATCGGGTAGTTCCACGAGGCGATGTTGCTGACCGGGCCGGGCAGCGGCTCGCGGCCGTCGGCGAGCATCCGGTCGATCTCACCGACGTACCAGCCCACCCCGTCCAGGGCGCGGTCCACGTCGGCACAGGCCAGTCGCCACGGCTTGCCGATCTCCCAGACCAGCAGCAGGGCGAGCAGGTCACGGTGGGCGGTGAGAGCGTCCAGAGCGTCGCTGACCCGGGCCTTGCGCTCGGCGAGCGGGGTGGCGGCCCAGTCGGCGTGGCTGGTCGCGGCGTGGGCGACCGCGGCGCGGGCGGTCTGCGCATCCAGTCGGGGCAGGTTGACCAGCACGGTGTTGTCCACCGGGGTGCGCACCGGCGTGGGTACGCCGACCGCCCGCCACTGGCCGGAGAGCAGGTTGTGCAGCGTGGTGACGCCGTCGACCGGCTGGTCGAACGCCTCCGGGGTGGCGGCCACCGCCCGGGCGAGAGTGTCGGACCAGGAGGTGCCGTCGGCGAGTCGTAGAGCCATCGCGATCTCCTCAGGGTGGGCGGGAGAGCGGCGGCATCGACGGCGCCGCCAGGTGTCGCGTACTGTCGCGCGCCGCGTAGCGCAGCGGCAACAGTGCGTTCCGTATCGCAGGACGCCCGGCCCTGTTCTCTCCTCTGTGGAGATGTGGCGCGAGTCCTGCCGCATCCGGTCCCACCTGCGGCTTTGCATTTATTGCATCGGACTCTATCGATGATGTGATGAGTGTCCTTTTGTTACTGGCGGGTACGGGAGGGTCGCTCCGCGATTCGACGGCGGAGGCTCGGACTTCCCAAACCGGCGGCTGGCGGATTACATTGCTGGTTATCCATGGGAGCGCTCCCGGCCCTGCTGGAGCCACCTCGCCACCACCACCCGGGCAGCCGTCCGAACCGACGCGGCACGCGTCGGTGCTGCCTGCCACGCACCGACAGGAGCAGCCACATGCACCAGACCACACGGCCGGGCCGCGCCCGTCACCTTCAGCCGTGGCCGCGCCGCCTGCTGGCCGCCGGCACGGCACTCGCCGCCGCGCTCGCCCTCGCGGTCGGCGTACCCGCGACCGGAGCCGCCGCCGCACCGACCTCCGGGGCCGCCGCCCCCGCCGCCGCGGCGGCG